>JBDTXV010000223.1:0-4862 GCA_040006015.1 Caldimonas sp. | reverse complement strand
AGCGGCCCGAAGAGCCCGAGATCAACCTGATCCCGTTCATCGACGTGCTGCTGGTGATCCTGATCTTCCTGATGCTGTCGACGACCTACTCGAAGTTCACCGAGCTGCAGATCTCGCTGCCGGTCGCCGACGCCGAGAAGGCGCGCGATCGACCGCACGAGATCATCGTCTCGGTCGCGAGCGATGGGCGCTACGCAGTCAACCGCAAGCCGGTCGACGGACGCAGCGTCGAAGTCCTGACCGCCGAGCTCGCCGCCGCCGCGGCCGGCTCCAGCGACATGATCGTGATCGTCTCGGCCGATGCGGCCGCCGCGCATCAGAGCGTGATCAACGTGATGGACGCGGCCCGGCGTGCGGGTCTCGCACATCTCGCGTTCGCCACGCAGACGTCTTCGGGCGGCCCGGCGCGCTGACGCCGCACGGCGCCGCGATGCCGGGCTGGTCGCAACGCCTGCAGCGTGCCTGGACGGCGCGCGGACCGCTCGCCGCAGCGCTGCTGCCGCTCGCGCTGGTGTACGGCGTTCTGAGCGCGGTCCGACGCATCTCGTATCGGCTCGGCTGGCTGCGCGTCGAGCGCCTCTCCGTGCCGGTGATCGTCGTCGGCAACCTCGTCGCCGGCGGAGCCGGCAAGACGCCGACCGTGCTGGCGCTGGTCGAACTGCTGCGGCGCCACCGCTACACGCCGGGCATCGTCTCGCGCGGCTACGGTGGCGCCGTCGCCGGAGTGCTCGAAGTCGAGCCGGATACGCCTGCGACCCTTTGCGGCGATGAGCCGCTGCTGCTGCGGCGGCGCTCGGCGGCGCCGGTCCACGTCGGTCGCGATCGCGTCGCGGCCGCGCGCGCGCTGCTGCACCGCCACCGCGAAGTCGACATCGTCGTCAGCGACGACGGGCTGCAGCATTTCCGTCTTGCTCGCGACGTCGAGGTGCTGGTGTTCGACGAGCGCGGCGCCGGCAACGGTTGGCTGCTGCCGGCCGGCGCGCTGCGCGCCGCGTTGCCGCGCGTCGCGCCGGCACGCAGCCTCGTCCTCTACAACGCGCCGCAACCGACGACACCGCTGCCCGGCCATCTCGCTCGGGGTCGCCTGAGCGGCGCCGTCGCGCTGCGCGACTGGTGGCGCGGCGAGCCGGTGCGGCCCGACCTCCTCGAAGGATTGCGCGGCCGCGCTGTCATCGCCGCAGCCGGAATGGCGCGTCCCGAACGCTTCTTCGCGGCATTGCGCGCGATCGGCGTCGATGTCGTGCCGCTCGCGCTGCCCGACCACTTCGATTACGCGACCTTGCCCTGGCCGGAATCGACGACCGACGTGATCGTGACCGAGAAGGATGCGGTCAAGCTCGATCCTGCCCGGATCGGCGCGGCCCGCGTCTGGGTCGCGGCGCTAGACTTCGTGCCGGCACCCGGGTTCGAAGCGGAGCTGCTTCGACTCCTCGCCGGTCTCTCCGCAACTGCATCCGCCCATGGAAACTCGACTGCTTGACCTCCTCGTCTGCCCGATCTGCAAGGGACCGCTGAAGCACATGCGCCCGCCGGCCGACGAACGCCACGAGCTGGTCTGTCCGGCCGATCGCCTCGCCTTTCCGGTTCGCGACGGCATCCCGGTGATGCTCGAAGGCGAAGCGCGCGCGCTCGACCAGCCTTCGAGCGCACCGGCCGGCACGTGAGGCCGCGCGCACCGCCGATGCTGCGCCGCCGACAGGTCGCAAGGGCCGAGCGGTGAGCTTCGACGTCCTGATCCCGGCGCGCCTGGCTTCGACGCGCTTGCCGGGCAAGCCGCTCGCCGAGATCGGCGGCTTGCCGATGGTCGTTCGCGTTGCGCAGCGCGCCGCGCTGTCGGCGGCGAGCAGCGTCGTCGTCGCCGGCGATCATGCCGACATCGTCGCCGCGTGCACCGCGCTCGGCGTCGACGCGGTGTTGACGCGATCCACGCACGCGAGCGGCAGCGACCGTCTCGCCGAGGCCTGCGCGCTGCTCGGCTACGACGGCGACCACCTGGTCGTCAACGTGCAGGGCGACGAACCGATGATCGATCCGGCCCTGATCGACGGCTGCGCGACGCTGCTCGCCGAGCGGCCCGACTGCGTGATGAGCACCGCGGCCCATCCGATCACGAGCCAGGCCGAGTTCGACGATCCGAATCTGGTCAAGGTCGTGCTCGACCGCGCCGGACGCGCGCTCTATTTTTCGCGCGCACCGATCCCGTATCGGCGCGACCGCGAAAGCGCCCGGATCGACGTGCTGACCGAAGCGTCGCCGCTGCGCCACGTCGGGCTGTATGCCTACCGAGCGGGATTCCTGCGCTCGTTCGCGACCCTGAAGCCGAGCCCGCTCGAGCAGATCGAATCGCTGGAGCAGTTGCGCGTGCTCTGGCACGGCGAGCACATCGCGGTGCATGTCAGCACCGCGGCGCCGGGCATCGGCATCGACACGCCGGAGGATCTGGCGCGCGCACGCGCACTGTTCGACTGACGGCAGCTCGAAAAAACGCGCTGCGGGTTTTGCCTGAGCCGCGTTCGCAAAGGCGCATCGGCCGCTGCACCTATTATTCCGGGACCGAACGTTTGCCGTGCGTCCCGCGGTCGACTCACTGCCCCATCCGAACAGAAGAGGACACCGATGAGAATGATCCTGTTGGGCGCGCCCGGCGCAGGCAAGGGGACGCAGGCCGCGTTTCTCTGCAAGCGCTTCGGCATACCCCAGATCTCGACCGGTGACATGCTGCGCGCGGCGGTCAAGGCCGGAACCGCACTCGGCGTCGAAGCGAAGAAGGTGATGGATTCCGGCGCGCTGGTCAGCGACGACATCATCATCGGCCTCGTGAAGGAACGCATTGCCGAGCCGGATTGCGCGAACGGCTTTCTGTTCGACGGCTTTCCGCGGACCATCGTGCAGGCCGACGCGCTGAAGACGGCCGGCATCAAGCTCGACACCGTGCTCGAGATCGACGTGCCCGATGCCGCCATCATCGAGCGGATGAGCGGACGTCGCGTCCACGTCGCATCGGGCCGCACCTATCACGTGAAATACAACCCGCCGCGCGTCGAAGGCAAAGACGACGTCACCGGCGACGATCTGATCCTGCGTATCGACGACCACGAAGACACCGTGAAGAAGCGCCTCGCGGTCTACAAGGATCAGACCCAACCGCTGGTTGAGTACTACGAGGCCTGGGCCGCGTCAGGCGATCCGGCCGCGCCGCGCTATCGCAAGATCGGCGGCACCGGCAACGTCGACGAGATCACGCGGCGCGCGCTCGCCGCGCTCGCCTGACCGCGAGGAGGAGACGACATGGACATTTCAGGCAAGGTATTCATCGTCACCGGGGGCGCGTCCGGCCTCGGCGAAGGCACCGCACGGATGCTCGCGGCGAACGGCGCGAAGGTCGTCGTCGCCGATCTGCAGAAGGACCGCGGCGCCGCGGTCGCGGCCGAGCTCGGCGCGACCTTCGTGCCATGCGATGTCAGCTCCGAAGCGGATGGCAGTGCCGTGGTCGCGCGCGCGGCCGCGCTCGGCAAGTTGGTCGGCCTCGTCAATTGCGCCGGCATCGCGCCGGCCGCGAAGACCGTCGGCAAGGACGGCGCCCATTCGCTCGAAGTGTTCACGCGCGCGATCACCGTCAACCTGGTCGGCAGCTTCAACATGATCCGGCTCGCCGCCGCCGCGATGAGCCGCAACGACCCGGAGCCGACCGGCGAACGCGGCGTGCTGATCTCGACCGCGAGCGTCGCGGCGTACGACGGCCAGATCGGGCAGGCGGCGTACTCGGCATCGAAAGGCGGGATCGTCGGGATGACGCTGCCGATCGCGCGCGATCTGGCGCGCAGCGGAATCCGCAACATGACGATCGCGCCGGGCATCTTCGGAACGCCGATGCTGTTCACGATGCCGCAGGAGGTGCAGGATGCGCTCGCCGCGAGCGTGCCGTTTCCGAGCCGCCTCGGTACGCCTGCCGACTACGCGAAGCTGGTCCAGCAGATCATCACGAACGAGATGCTGAACGGCGAGGTGATCCGCCTCGACGGCGCGATCCGGCTCGCGCCGCGCTGAACCCCGACGCCGTCTCCACGCCTCGCGCGGTCGATGGCGTCGCTAGGAACGGCGCTCGATTTCGTTCACGCCTTGCGGCGTGCGTAGAGGGACCAGAGGCGCGCCAGATCGGCGGTGCCGTCGTTGCCCGACACCGTCTTGAACGCCGCCTGCGCCTTCGCGCTGTCGCCGGCAACGAGATAGGCGATCGCGAGATGCAGCTTCGCGTCGTCGGGCCGCTTCAGTCCACCCTTCGCGATTCCTTCCTGCATCAGCTTCAGGCCCTTCGCCGACTGGCCGTTGTAGACCAGATTCATCCCGACGTTGACCAGCGCGTTGCCGTCTTTCGCCGCGAGAGCCTGGCGCTCGTCGTCGTCCCGCGTCTTCTTGTCTTCGTCGAGGCGCTTCGCGACCAGATCGCGCAGGCGCTTCTGGCGGTCCGCCTGCGGTCCGGTGCCGAGAACGCCGGCCGCGAAGCCCTTGTCGAGCACCTGCTTGCTCTCTGCGGCGAATTCGGACTGCAGTGCGAGCTGCGCCATTTCCATGTAGTCGGTCGCGGCACTCATGCTGCCCGACGCGAGCGAGAGCCGATACGTGTCGAGGGCGAGTCGGTCGGAGAAGTTCGGCTTGCGCTGCAGCCGCGTCAGAAGGTCGACCCAGTACTCCTTCTTCGGGTAGTAGGTCACGAGCTTTTCGATCGCGTAGACGTACGCGTTGTTGTCGTTCAACTTCAGCGCCGCGTTCAACAGCAGCTTCAGCCGATCCTCGGCCGGCGCGGTGCCGCTGCGTTCGGCGCCCTGGATTTCGGTCGTCAGCTCCTTCGCGGCGCCGGCGAA
>JBDTXV010000222.1:0-4865 GCA_040006015.1 Caldimonas sp. | reverse complement strand
TCATCGAATCGGCAACCGTCAACGCGTAGACGAAGCCCGAGCAAACCGCCTGCACATCGAACGCGGCGCAGCCGTGCACGCCGAGCTTCTGCTGGACCAGGCAGGCCGCCGACGGAAATACCATGTCGGGCGTCGACGTCGCGACGATGATCAGGTCGATCGTCGAGACATCGCAATCGGCCGCCTCGAGAGCACGCCGCGCCGCCGCGACGGCCAGGTCGCTGCACACGACATCGGGCGCCGCAAAGTGGCGCGCATGGATGCCGGTGCGCTCGACGATCCACTGGTCCGAAGTCTCGATGCCGTCGCGTGCCAGTTGCGCTACCAGCGCGTCATTGGTAACGCGGTTCGGCGGCAGGAAACTGCCCGTGCCGGCAATGCGCGAGTAGCGGTTCGGAGTCAAGGTGCTTCGGAAAGGACAGTATCGAATGCCGTCGGCTCGCCGCTGCGTGCGGCAGCCGGCATTGCCGCCAGCGTCGCGACGATGCGGTCGCGAACGCGATCCAGCAGGCCGTTTCGCGCAGCATCATAAGCCCGATTCAGCGCGTGCTCGAACGCGAATGCGTCGGCCGATCCGTGGCTCTTGAAGACCAGTCCGCGCAGGCCGAGCAGCGCGGCACCGTTGTAGCGACGATGGTCGACGCGGGCCTTCAAATGATTCAGCACCGGCAGCGCGACCAGGGCCGCGACGCGCGCGAACGCGTTGCGGGTGAACTCCTGGCGGATGAAGCCGAACAGCATCGACGCGAGCCCTTCGGCGGTCTTCAACGCGACGTTGCCGACGAAGCCGTCGCAGACGACGATGTCGGTCGTGCCTTTGAAGATGTCGTTGCCTTCGACGTTGCCGTGGAAGCTGATCACGCCGGCGGCCGACGCGGCGCGCAGCAGCTCGGCGGCCTGCTTGATCGTTTCGCCGCCCTTGATCGCTTCCTCGCCGATGTTGAGCAGGCCGACGCTCGGACTGTCCTTGCCTTCGACCGCGGCAACCAGTGCGCTGCCCATCACCGCGAACTGCAGCAGGTGCTCGGCCGTGCAGTCGACATTCGCACCGAGATCGAGGACCGTCGTGTACGCGTCGCGCTGGTTCGGCATCACCGTCGCGATCGCCGGGCGGTCGATGCCGTCGAGCGTCTTCAGCACATAGCGCGAGACCGCCATCAGCGCGCCGGTGTTGCCGGCCGAGACGCAGGCCGCGGCCGGGGACAGCCCGTCGAGCCCGGGTTTGACCTGCGTCACCGCGACGCGCAGCGACGAATCCTTCTTGCGGCGCAGCGCGACCTCGATCGAATCCGTCATCTCGACGACTTCGGAAGCGCCGACCGTCGTGCAGCGCGGCCAGTCGCGCGCTTCGGCCAGTGCCTCGAGACGGCCGACGAGGATCAGCTCGGCTTCAGGATGAGCCGCAAGGAAGGCCTTGCATGCAGGCAGCGTGACCGCGGGTCCGTGGTCGCCCCCCATGCAATCGACGGCGAGCCGCACGATCGATGGAGCGGAGAGGCCGGAATTCGAATCGGGTGCGCTCACGATGCGCGCCCCGAGCGGCACCCTACGCGTCCGCCTTCGTCTTCAGCACCTTGCGGCCGCGGTAGAAGCCGGTCGGGCTGATGTGGTGGCGCAGATGCGTTTCGCCGGTCGTCGGCTCGATCGCCGTGCCCGGCGTGCCGAGGGCGTAGTGGGCGCGGTGCATGCCACGCTTGGAGGGCGACTTCTTGTTCTGTTGAACGGCCATGAGGTTCTCCTGGGGCTCGCGTCACGAGCAGCGAGCCGGCGCCGGGGCGCAATAGCTTTCGCGCGGCGTCTGCCTGCGATAAAGCCCGAAATTATAGCATTCGGGCTCGCCGCCGAACCACCTCGGGTAGCCGGATCAGTTGGAGGGCCCGTCTTGCTTCAATGCGGCGAGCGCTGCGAACGGGTGCGCCCGCTCTTCAGCCGCCTCGTCGTTCGGAGCGACCGGCAGCGGCGCCGGGCACACCGGGTGAGCCGGCACGATCGGCAGCGCCAGCAAAAGCTCCTCCTCGATCAGCTCGCGCAGGTCGAGCGCACGCGTCAGCGCCAGGACGTCTTCCTCGCTCGCCGCATCGAGCTGCGCCGCGGCATCCTCGCCGTGGACGAAGCGGAACCTGCGGCGCACGTCGAGCGCGATCTGCACCGGCGCAAGACAGCGCTGGCATTCGAGCGCGACGGTCGTCGAAGCCTCCAGATTCAGCCACGCCTGAGGCTCGCCGCGCGACGACCGCGCCTGCTCGCCGCGGGCATGCCAGTCGACCGTGTCGCTTTCGATCGGCGAGCTCTCCGCGGCCGTCGCCTGGCACAGGCGATCGAACTGCAGCAGCGGCCAGCGCCCATCGAGCTCGGCACCCTGGGCGGCAAAGGCCTCGATGTCGAGCCGGGTCGGTTCGAAGGCACGTGCATTCATCGGGCGCAGTGTAAGAGCGGCAAGAGCGGCGGCGGGATGCGTTGCCTGCTTCGACTGCCCGCGGCGGCGCCGGATCGCGTCGCCGATGGGACAATCCAACGATGGCCGCGACACCCCGCCTGATCCTCGCGTCGACCTCGCGCTATCGGCGCGAATTGCTGAGCCGCCTGCGCCTGGCGTTCGATGTCGAGGCACCGGACGTCGACGAGACGGCCCTTGCCGGCGAGCGGCCGGACGCGCTCGCGCACCGCCTGGCGCTCGCGAAGGCCCGAGCGGTCGCGTCCCGCGCTCCCGCTGCGGTCGTGATCGGCTCGGACCAGGTCGCCGACCTCGACGGCCTCTGCATCGGCAAGCCCGGCACGCATACGCGCGCGACCGAGCAGCTGCGCGCGATGAGCGGCCGCACGGTCGTGTTCCACACCGCGGTCGCGGTCGTCTGCGAAGCGTTCGCTTATACGGGGACCGCGATCGTGCCGGTGACGGTGCGCTTCCGCACGCTCGCCGACGCCGAGATCGAGCGCTATCTGCGCGCCGAAGAGCCGTACGACTGCGCCGGAAGCGCGAAATGCGAGACGCTCGGCATCGCGCTGCTCGACGCGATCGAATCCGACGACCCGACCGCGCTGGTCGGCCTGCCGCTGATCCGGACCTGCGATCTGCTGCGCGCGGCCGGCATCGACCCGCTCGGCGCGGCGGCGGCGTGAACGGCGTGCACGGCAAGCTCTACCTCGTTCCGAACACGCTCGATTTCGGCGCTGCCGGCGCCGTGCCGGCGCTCGACGAGGTGCTGCCGCTCGGCGTGATACGCACCGCGGCCGGTCTGGCCCACTGGGTCGCCGAGAACGCGAAGACGACACGCGCCTTCCTGAAGCGTGTCGACGCGGTCGTGCCGCTCGCACGAGCGCTGCAATCGATCGAGATCGTCGAAATGCCGCGGCCGCAAAAGGGCGGCGCCGGAAAAGGGGAAGGCGGCGAACGCAGCGCGCTGCTCGCCCCGGCGCTGCAAGGACACGACATCGGGCTGATTTCCGAAGCCGGGCTGCCGGGTGTCGCCGACCCCGGCGCCGCGGTCGTCGATGCGGCGCACGCGCTCGGCGTCGCCGTCGTGCCGTTGCCGGGGGCGAGCTCCCTGCTGCTCGCGCTCGCCGCGAGCGGTCACAACGGACAGAGCTTCGCGTTCGTCGGCTACCTGCCGACCGATGCGGCCGCGCGAGCCGTCCGGATCCGCGAGCTCGAGACGCTGTCGCGCCGCCACGCGCAGACGCAGCTGGTGATCGAGACGCCGTATCGCAACGCCGTGCTGCTCGCCGCGTTGCTCGAACATCTCCAGGGCACGACGCGGCTCTCGGTCAGTTGCGGTCTGACGTGGGCCGGCGGCAACACGCGCAGCGAAAGCGTCGCTGCGTGGCGGGCCCGGCCGGCGACGTTGCCGGCGGACGTGCCCGCCGTGTTCTCGATCTTCGGCGGCTGAAGCCGACCGCTCAGGAGGCGACTTCCTCGGGCACCTTGGCGCCGAACAACGCAGCGACCTTGCGCTTCGGCTTGATGTTCGGCGAAATGCCGCGCGGCGCCGGCGGAGCCTTGCGTTCCCACGCGGCCTCGCTCGCCGCCGCGCTCGGCTCGTATGGCTGATCGAAGAACGGATCGCGCGGCCCGCGCTGCAGCGGTGCCGGTGCAAACGCGCGCGGCGCGGACGGTCCGCGCGCCGGTCGATCGTCATCGCCGTCCTGCCGAGTCCGCTCGCGCAGCGGCCGACGCGGCGCGTCATCGTCGAGCTCGAGCGGCTCGATCTCGATCTTCTTCTTGATCAGCTTCTCGATATCGGAAACGAGCCGCGCGTCGTCGCGTGAAACCAGCGTGACCGCGAGGCCCGACGCGCCGGCGCGTCCGGTGCGGCCGATTCGGTGGATATAGTCCTCGGCGCTATACGGAACGTCGAAATTGAAAACCAGGGGCAGGTCGACGATGTCGAGGCCGCGCGCCGCGACGTCGGTCGCGACCAGTACGTCGACCGCGCCGCCCTTGAATGCATCGAGCGCCTTCAAACGCTCGTCCTGCGACTTGTCGCCGTGCAGCGCGTTCGTGCGCAGACCGTCGCGCTCGAACGAGCGCGCGAGGCGTGCGCAACCGAGCTTCGAATTGACGAACACCAGAGCCTGCGTGATCGAGCGCTCCTTCAGGAGCTTCAGCACCGCGCGGCGCTTGTCCTCGGTCGCGACGCTGTAGAAGCGCTGCTCGACATTGGTCGCGGTCGCGTTCGGGCGCGCCACCTCGACCATCAGCGGCTCCTGCAGATAGCTCTCGGCGAGGCGGCGGATTTCGGGCGAGAACGTCGCCGAGAAGAGCAGCGTCTGGCGCTGCTTCGGCAGGTAGGAGAGGATGCGCTGCAGGTCCGGCAGGAAGCCGATGTCGAGCATCCGGTCGGCCTCGTCGAGGACGACGTACTCGA
>JBDTXV010000221.1:0-4877 GCA_040006015.1 Caldimonas sp. | reverse complement strand
CGCGGCAGATGGAAGGCGTCGGCCACCGTGTCGAACCACGCGCCCATCGTCATGTCGCTGTCGTCGCTGACGTTGTACGCGCGTCCCGGACGCCCGCGATACAGCGCTGCGATGACGGCGCGCGCGAGGTCGTCGGCGTGCACGTGGTTCGTGTAGACGTCGTCGTCGGGGGTCAGCACCGGTGTCCCATGCTTCAGCCGGTCGAGCGGCAGCCGGGTCGCCGCATAGATGCCGGGTGCGCGCAGGATCGACAGCACGACGCCGTTGCGCGCCGCGAACGCGCCGAGCCGATCCTCGGCGGCGACGCGGCGACGCGCGCGCGGCGCGCGCGCGCGGCGCGGCCGCGTCTCGTCGATATGCGCGCCGGCGCAGTCGCCGTACACGCCGGACGTCGAGATGTAGACGAGGTGCCGCGGTATAATTCGGGCGCTCGCCAGCGCGGCCAGCAGGTGCCGCGTCCGCGGGTCATCCCTGCCGTCGGACGGCGGCGGTGCGAAATGCAGCACCGCGAACGGCGCGGCGCGCAGCCGGTCGAGCGTACGACGATCGTCGAGGTCGCCAACGAGCGGAACGATGCCCCGCTCGCGCAGCTTTCGCACATCGTCGCGATTGCGCGTGAGACCGATGAGCCGCGCGCGATGACGCAAACGTTCGGCGACGCGCAGCGCGACGTCGCCGCAACCGACCAGCAACACCCGCTGCATCATGCGGCCTCTTCGACGACGTCGCGGTCGAGCACTCCGCGTGCGCGCGGCCGTTCGGCGCGGGAACGTTGCATACTCGGATGAAGAAACAGCGATGACGGTGCAGATTAGCATACGCCCCAGCGATCACACGTTCGCCTGCGAGGCGGACGAAACGGTGCTGCAGGCCGCGATGCGCGCCGACCTGATGATCCCCTACGGATGCCGCAACGGGGCATGCGGCTCCTGCAAGGGCCGCATCCTCGAAGGCACCGTCGATTTCGGACCGCACCAGCCGGGAACGCTGACCGACGACGAGAAGCGCCGCGGTCTCGCGCTGTTCTGCGTCGCGCGGCCGCAATCGGATCTCGTCATCGAAGTGCGCGAGGTCCGTCGCGCCGGCGACATCCAGATCAAGCGGCTGCCGTGCCGCATCGAATCGATCCAAAAACCGGCGCCTGACGTGGCGATCGTCCGGCTGAAGCTGCCGTCGAACGAGCGCCTGCAATATCTGGCCGGCCAGTACCTCGACTTCCTGATGAAGGATGGCCATCGCCGCAGCTTTTCCATCGCGACGCCGCCGCACGCGGACGAGTTGATCGAGCTGCACATCCGTCACACGCCGGGCGGCTTGTTCACCGATCCGCTGTTCACGCAATATCGCGGCCGCGAGATCCTGCGCTTCGAGGGTCCGCTCGGCACGTTCTACCTGCGCGAGGACAGCGACAAGCCGGTGATCTTCGTCGCCGGTGGCACCGGGTTCGCGCCGATCAAGGCGATGATCGAGCACATGCTGCATCACCGGATCGCGCGCGAGATGGTGCTGTACTGGGGTGCGCGCAGGCAGCGCGACCTCTACTTGCCCGACCTGCCGGGCCGCTGGCAGTCGGAGCATCCGAACTTCACGTTCATTCCCGTGCTGTCGGAGCCCGCCGGTGACGACGCGTGGCCCGGACGTACCGGATTCGTGCACCAGGCGGTGCTCGACGACTTCCGCGACCTGTCCGGCTACCAGATTTACGCGTGCGGCGCGCCGCCGATGATCGATGCGGCGCGGCGCGACTTCACGCAGCAGCGCGCGCTGCCACCCGACGAGTTCTTCGCCGACAGCTTCACCTACGGCGCCGAGACGGAGAACGCCGCGACGTAGCGGCGGCAATCCGCCCGCGCATCAGGCGCGCTCGAGCTCCGCCAGCGCGAGGCGCAGCGCCGCGGCAAAATGCGCGTCGGCCTCGGCCTGGCGGTCGAGCTTCACGAGCATCTCGCCGAGCGCCATGTGCGCGCGCCAGTGATTGTCGAGCGCGAGGCTCGCCTCGAGATAGGTCTGCGCCTTCCCCCACAACTGCTGGCGCTCGCACAGCCTGCCGAGCGCATACAGCAACGACGCATCCTGGTTGTGCCGCACGAGCCAACGCTCGGCCGTTTCCAGCTGCCGCGTGGCGTCGGCCGGCCTGCATTCGGCGTACAGCCGCGCGAGCTGCGAGTCCCACGAGCGATCGAGGCTCTTCGCGAGAATGTCGGCCGCTTCACGGTCGCCGCCGAGCTGGAGGAAGCTGCGGGCCGCCGCGCGCGCCACCTTCGGCTGCAGCCGGTCGCTCTCCGACACGCGCGCCCAGTAGGCGCGCAGTCCTGCGGCATCGTGCGACAGGCCGGCCAGCGACGCCGCATGCGCCGTGCCGCGCAGCAGGTCGCCCTGCTCCGCGTCGTAGGCCTTGCGCTTGACGAGCTGGTCGACGAGCGCCGGAATCTCGCCGGGCCGCCCGGCAGCGGTCAGCGCGCGGAGCTCGAGCCGCTGCGCCGCCGTGTGCAGGCCGGCTTCTCGCCGCAGGTCGGCAAGCCGGGCGAGCGCTTCGGCCGGCCGGCCGCGCTCCAGCTCGATCTCCGCTTCGAGCATCAGCCGCGGCACGGCAAGGTTGGTCGCTTGCGTATCGGGCCGGTCCAGCATCGCCGAGGCGCCCGCGTAATCGCGCATCTCGAGCGCGGCGCGCGCGCCGACGAGGGCGACCACCGGCGACGATTGCGGAATGGCCAGCGCCTCCTCGGCGAACTGGCGGGCCTTGCCGTAACGGCCCTCGAGCAGCGCGACGACGGCCGCATCCTGCTTGCTGCGAAAACGCTCGAACTGCTTGCGACGCCGGCTTTCGCGAACCTCGGCCGGCATTCTGGCGATACCGAGCGCGGCACGGATCACCGCGTACAACAGCAGGACGCCGACGACCACGATGATGACGAACGCGTTCTGCGACAGCTCGACGCGGTACGGAGGTGCTACGAACAGCACGTAGCCCGTGTTCAGCCTGAACAGCAGCGCGAGCGTGACCGCCGCCGTGGCCAGCAGCAGGAACGCGATCAGCGCGCGCACGGCGTTGCCGTTTCCAGCCGGACCGGGCGGTGAGGGTCCATGTCGATCGCCGTTCGCGCGCTACTTCGCGCGGGCGGCAGCGCGCTCCGGCGTGCGATCGGCCACCGCCTTCAGCGTCCTCACCGCATCGATGCTCGCCGCGAGATCGGGCATTTCGCCGGGCATCGCGACCGTCGCCTGTGCATTGAGCGTCGCGAGCGCGGCCTGGACCGGCTTGCTCTGCGGGTCGAAGTACTGCTTCAGCCAGCCGATGGCCGCCTGGATGTCCGCCTTGTACGCGCGCTCGTCGCGCGTCAGGAGGGCGAGCCGCGCGGACAGGAGCCGCAGCCGCAGGTTCTCGTGCAGGAAGAACGCCTGCTGCGGCGTGACGAGCGGCGCCGCCGGTCGATCGGAGACCTCGATGCGGATCACGTTGTGCAGATCGGCCCACACCTCGCGCAGGAAGCGCAGCCAGCCCGACTCCGGCGCGGCGGGCGCAGCGATCTTCGGCGGCGGCAGGCGCTCGTCCTTGGCGAGCGGCAGCGCATCGATCGCGCCCGTCAGCTGGTCGAGCTTGATCGAGATCCCGGCGACATCGACGTACGGAACGGCCTTCAGCCGGTCCATGTCGCGCGCGAGCGCTCGGCGCAACGGCGCGAGCTGCGGCCGATCGAGGCGCGACAATTTCGCGTCGGCCACCTGCAGCCCGGCGAGCGCCGCCTGGACGTTGCCGCCGAGGGAGATCTGCTGGCCCGCGAGGACGAGGATCTGCTCGACCTCGGACAGCGCGAGCTCGTCGCGCGACGGCGCCAGCTCCCGGTACAGCGCTTCCAACGACGCCTGCTGCGACTGGAATTCCGCGACGCGCGCCTCGAGCAGCGCGAGCTTCGCGTGTGCGTCGCGCAAGTCGTTGGCGAGATCAGATTCATGCGCGCGCGAAAGGACGACCGCCGCGTCGCCCGCCGCGAGCCGCTGCGCGACGTCGGTGCGCAGCGCTTCGGTGACGCGCCACTGCTGGAAGAGCGCATAGGCGCCGGCGGCGGCGACGACGACGAACAGCAACCAGAGCGCGCGCTGTCCGAACGCGCCCGCCGCAGGCCGGTCCGGCGCGCGCGTAACCGCGATGCCGTCGCTGGAATCGGTCAGGGGACGCTCGATATCGGGGGCCGTGGCCATTTCGTCGACTCGCGGCGATTTTAGCAGTCGCCCGCTGCCACAACCGCCTTCGCCGATGGCCGCGGCCTCACGCGTCGCATACAATGCCGTCGCCGCCTCCCGCCATGCATCGCCGCCGCTTCCCCGCAGAGCCTGACCGTCAGTGACCGGCGCAGCACTCGTTGCGGTGATCGCGTTCGTGATCGGCGTCGTCGTCGCGTATCGGCTCGGGCTGCGCGCGGCCGGCGGCCACGCGATGCGACACGCCCCGTCCCTCCCGTCCGCCCCGCCGATCGAGCCCGCACCGCCGGACGTCGAGCCGCCCGCCGCGATGCCCGCCAACGAGCGCGCCGCCACCGCGACCGGCTCGGCGCCGGCATTCAATGAGCCGCAGCTGCGCGCGTTCGCCGAAGACCGCCGGCGCCTGTTCAGCGATGTCGCGGACGCGCGCGCCGAGATCGCGCGCTACCGGCAGATCGTCGTGGACATCGAGCAGAACGCCCCGCCGCCGCTCCTCGACGCGCCGGGCACGCCCGACGACCTCAAGCTGATCGTCGGCGTCGGGCCCGTGATCGAGCGGATGCTCTATCAGCTCGGCATCGCGACTTACCGGCAGATCGCGCGCTGGAGCGAGCGCGACATCGACGAGCTCGATGCGCGGCTGCGCGAATTCCCGGGCCGCATCCGTCGCGACGCGT
>JBDTXV010000220.1:0-4884 GCA_040006015.1 Caldimonas sp. | reverse complement strand
TCAGCGTGTAGCGGCCCGGGCCGAACACGTCGGCGATCTTGCCTTCGTTGACGAAGACCGCCATCTGCGATTCGCGCACCGTCAGCGAGCCGCCGTTCTGGATCTCGCGGTCCTCCATCGGATAGCGCCACGCGAGGGTGCCGTCGCGGTCCTCGGTCCACTCGATGATGTCGATGAATTGTTTCTTGACGAAATCCATCAGCGCCATGGCAGCACACTCCACGCTCACCCCCGGGATCCGGGTGCGGCGAATAATACGCCGGACCCTCCGGCCGCGCGCCTTCGAAACGAGCCCTTCGCGATGAACGAAAAGACGTTGAACCTCGCCGTGATCGGCGCCGGCCCGGTCGGCCTCGCGCTCGCGCTGCACGCGGCGCGGACGCTGCCGCACGCGCAGGTCACGCTGTTCGATGCGCGCGCCGCCGACAAGGACGTCTCGGCCGATCCGCGTGCGCTCGCGCTGTCGCTCGGCAGCGTGCAGATCCTCGAGCGCCTCGGCGCATGGCGCGCCGATCTGGCGCAGCCGATCGTCGAAGTCCACGTCTCGCAGGCGCCGCCGTCGACGACCGCGCTCGTCGGCAGCTGGCTCGGCGAGCCGGCGCTGCGCATCCGCGCGATCGACGAAGCGGTGCCGCTGCTCGGCGCGGTGATGCAGTACGGCGCGATCGTCGCGCCGCTGCAGCAGGTCTGGCTCGACGCCGAGCGCGCCGAGCCGCGCCGCCTGCACAGCCGCTTCGGCACGCCGGTCGCGGCGCTGAAGAACGTCGACGGCGGCGTCGAGGTCGATGCCGGGATCGCCGAGCGCTTCGATCTCGCGGTCGTCGCCGAAGGCGGCGTGTTCGCGGACCAGGGCCGGCTGCTGCCGACCGCGCGGGCGCGGCCGACGCTGCGCCACGACTACGGCCAGACCGCGTGGGTGGGCCAGGTCGCCTACGAGCCGGGCGCCGGCCCTCGTCCCGGGATCGCGTTCGAGCGCTTCACGCGCCACGGCCCGGCCGCGCTGCTGCCGCTGCGCGACGGCCACGCGGCGCTGGTCTGGTGCGTCGCGAGCGCCGACGATCCGGTCCGGGAACTGAGCGACAGCCAGCGCGTCGCGGTGCTGAACACGATCTTCCACGCCGCGGCCGGGCGCATCGCGTCGGTGACGCCGCTGAAGCCGTTCGCGCTCGGTCTGAATGCCGAACGCACGCTGACCGATGGCCGCACGGTGCGGATCGGCAATGCGGCGCAGACCTTGCACCCGGTCGCCGGGCAGGGGCTGAATCTCGGCCTGCGCGACGCGTTCGAACTGGTCCGCGCGCTCGGCAGGAACGCCGATGTCGGCGCGGTGCTGCGCCGGCTCGAATGGCAACGCGCGCCGGATCGCTGGGCGATGATCGTCGCGACCGATTTCCTCGCCCGCAGCTTCACGTGGAAGCTGCCCGGCGCCGGCACCGCGCGCGGCCTCGGCATCGCGGCCCTGCAGGCGCTCGGTCCGGTGAAGTCGGCGATCGCGCGGCGGATGATGTTCGGCTCGCGCTGAGACGATGTTCGGCTCGCGAAGCCGATACGCCGCAGCGCCACCGTTTCCCACCGACTAGCACCACTCCGATGACGATCACCGATCTCGACGCGCACGCCCTTTCGACTGCGATCCATTCCCGCGAGGTCTCGTGCCGCGATGTGATGCAGGCCTATCTCGCACGCATCGCCGTCGTCAATCCGCACGTCAACGCGATCGTCAGCCTGCAGGACGGCGATGCGCTGCTCGGCGAAGCCGATGCCTGCGATGCCGAGCTCGCACGAGGGCGCAGCCGCGGCTGGATGCACGGGATGCCGCAGGCGATCAAGGATGCCGCCGAAACGAAGGGCATCCGTTCGACGCTCGGCTCGCCGCTGCTGAAGGGCCACGTGCCGAGCTACGACGCTCTGATGGTCGAGCGGATGAAGGCGGCCGGCTGCATCGTCGTCGGCAAGACCAACACGCCCGAGTTCGGCCTCGGCTCGCACACCTTCAACGAGGTCTTCGGCGTCACCCGCAATGCCTTCGACTTGACGCGCTCGGCCGGCGGCAGCAGCGGCGGCGCCGCGGTGGCGTTGGCGACCCACATGCTGCCGGTCGCCGACGGCAGCGACTTCATGGGCAGCCTGCGCAACCCGGCCGCATGGAACAACGTCTTCGGCTTCCGGCCGAGCCAGGGCCGCGTGCCGCGCTGGCCGTCGCAGGACGTCTGGGTCACGTTGCTCAGCACCGAAGGGCCGATGGGCCGGACCGTGCGCGACGTCGCAGCGCTGCTCGACGTGCAGTCGGGATACGACGCGCGCACGCCGCTCGCGATCGCCGGTCACGAGCTGTGCGCGCCGCGACTCGACGGCTACGAAGCGCGCGGCCGGCGCATCGGCTGGCTCGGCGACCTCGACAGCTATCTCGCGATGGAGCCCGGCATTCTCGAGACCTGCCGCGAAGGCCTCGGCCGCTTCGAGGGCCTCGGCGCGAGCGTCGAGCCGACCGCGCTCGGCTTCGCGCCGGAGCGGGTCTGGCAGGCGTGGCTGATCTGGCGGCGCTGGATCGTCGCGGCGCGAATCGCGCCGTTCCTGAAGGATCCGGCGAACCGCGCGCAGATCAAGCCCGAGGCGCTGTGGGAATACGACCAGGCGCAGGGCCTGACCGGGATGCAGACGCTCGATGCGAGCATCGAGCGCAGCGCGTTCCATAGCCATCTGCTGACCCTTTTCGAGCGCTACGACTTCCTCGCGCTGCCGACCGCGCAGGTCTGGCCGTTCGATGCGGCGCTGCGCTGGCCGCAGCGGATCGGCGGGCGCGCGATGGACACCTATCACCGCTGGATGGAGGTCGTGATCTACGCGACGTTCGCCGGGCTGCCGTGCATCAGCGTGCCGGCCGGCTTCGGCCCGACCGGGCTGCCGATGGGACTGCAGCTGATCGGGCCGCCGCTCGGCGACCTCGCGGTGCTGCAGCTGGCCCATGCGTATGAAGCGTCCGCGCACGACCTGATGCGCCTGCGCCCGCCCGAGCTGCGCTGAGCGCAGCGCATGTCGGTCGCGATCTTCTTCAAGCTGCTGGCGATCTTCGCGATCGCCGCGCTCGGCTGGTTCATCGGCAAGCTCAAATGGCTCGGTCCGGCCGCCACCGATCCGGCGCGGACGCTGTCGAACGCGGCGTTCTACATCTTCGTGCCGGCGCTGCTGTTTCGCACGTCGGCGCGGATCGACCTCGCGGCGCTGCCGTGGACGACGATCGCGGCGTTCTTCGCGCCGACCTTGCTGCTCGCCGGCCTCGTCTATGGCGTCGAGCGGCGCCGCAACCGCGGCCGCGGGTTGGCGGCCGCGGCGCCGAGCGTGCGCGCGATCTCGGCGGTGTTCGGCAACACGGTGCAGGTCGGCATTCCGCTCGCCGCGGCTTTGTTCGGCGAAGCCGGGCTGCAGATCCACGTGACGATCGTCAGCCTGCATTCGCTGACGATCCTGACGGTGCTGACCGCGGTCGTCGAGCTCGACCTCGCGCGCGAGCGCCACCGCGACAGCGCGGCCGGCGCGAGGCTCGTCGCGACCTTGCGGACGACGCTGCGCAACACGATCGTCCATCCGGTCGTGCTCCCGGTGCTGGCCGGCTTCGCGTGGAACCTGTCGGGGCTGCCGTTGCCGGCGGTCGCCGACGAGATGCTGCTGACGCTAGGCCAGGCGGTCGTGCCGCTCTGCCTCGTGCTGATCGGGATGTCGCTCGCCTATTACGGAATGCGCGGCGCGGCGCGCAGCGCCGTCATGCTGACGCTGTTGAAGCTGGTGCTGCTGCCGGCGCTGGTGCTCGCGATCGCGCGCTGGGGCTTCGGGCTCACCGGGCTGCCGCTCGCGGTCGTCGTGATGATGGCGGCGCTGCCGGTCGGCAGCAACGCGCTGATCTTCGCGCAGCGCTACGAGACGCTGCAGTCGGAAGCGAGCGCGGCAATCGTGTTCTCAACGCTCGCGTTCGTAGCGACCGCGCCGCTCTGGCTCGCGCTGCTCCAGGTCGTCGGCTGAAGCATCCGCAGCGATGCTGCGGACGTGCGGCGCGCGAAGGCGGCCCGCGCTGGACCTATTATTCGAACCTGCTCCGCGCCGGAGCCGTTTCCGTCAACTCGTCAGGAACTTCCCATGAAACGACGCGGCCTCTCCTTCAAAGCCCTCGTGCTCGCCGCCCTCGCCTGCAGCGCGTGCGCCTCCTATGCGGCGAAGACGCTGGTCTATTGTTCCGAAGGCAGCCCCGAAGGCTTCAACCCGCAGTACTACACGACCGGCACGACGTTCGATGCGGTCTCGGTGCCGATGTACAACCGCCTGGTCGAGTTCGAGATCGGCACGACCACCGTGATCCCGGCGCTCGCCGAAAGCTTCAGCGCCGCACCCGACGGCCTCTCGTACACGTTCAAGCTGCGCAAGGGCGTGAAGTTCCATACGACGCCGAAGTTCACGCCGACGCGCGACTTCAATGCCGACGACGTGCTGTTCTCGTACAACCGGATGGCCGACCCGACCCATCCGCTCGCGAAGACCTTGCCCGGCGCGACTTACGCGTACTACGACGACATGGGGATGAAGGACATCGTCGACCACGTCGAGAAGGTCGACCCGATGACGGTGAAGTTCGTGCTGAAGAAGCCCGAGGCGCCGTTCATGGCGAACATGGCGATGGACTTCGCCTCGATCCTGTCGGCCGAATACGCCGAGAAGATGAAGGCCGCCGGCACGCCCGAACTGCTCGACCGCGAGCCGGTCGGCACCGGCCCGTTCCAGTTCGTCTCGTACCAGAAGGACGCGGTGATCCGCTACAAGGCCTTCGACCAGCACTGGAACGGCCGGCCGAAGATCGACAACCTCGTCTACGCGATCACCACCGACGCCTCGGTG
>JBDTXV010000219.1:0-4900 GCA_040006015.1 Caldimonas sp. | reverse complement strand
CCCCGACATCCAGGGTGTGCCGGTGCGCGAGTCGTCGCAGACGCGGGCGCCGACGTTCATCAACGTGCAGTTGCGGCTCGAGATGAAGTTGTGAGTTGAACTTCGCGTTCGACCACCGAGCGCGCAAGCCGCGGGCGGGCGGCCGGCTCCGCTCCGATTGCGGCGGTCGAAAGCGCACTGAATGAGCACCGGCGGTGGACTCGTTTCGGCCAGGACCCGACGGTCGCGACCGGCAGCTTCAGGGCGGTCCACTGCATCGCCATCCCAGGGGCGCACGAATTGGATATCAACGGCATGTCGCAAGGTGCCAAGAGCCCGCTCACAAGCTGCGCACCATTCAGCGCAGCTTGGTACTGGCCAGTCGCCTCGGGTTGGCTATGGCCTTGCGATGCACCGGCTCCATGCCGGAGCGACCGTGGTCTATCGGGCTTTGCTGGTTGCGATTCTCGACCGGGCGCACGCGCCTGCGTATCGACATGGCGCGAGGTACTGGCCAGGTTGCATGCATTGGCGCTGAATTGCACGGGCTGATGCCGCTTGAGTCGCCCTCGAACTGCCTGCAACCCTCTGAGTCCTCTACATCGTCTTCGCCAGCCAGGCGAGCACGTCGCGCTGCACCTCGTCGCGGTTGGTTTCGTTTAGCACCTCGTGACGGGCGCCGGGGTAGTAGTGCGTCTCGATGCGAGTCAGGCCGAGCGCGTTGTAGCGCTCCACCAGCCGCCGAGTGCCGACCAGGTTCTCGCCCACCGGGTCGAGCTCGCCCTGAATGACGAGCACTGGCAGGGTCTTCGGGATGCGCGCCTCGAGCGCCGGGTCGCGCATGCGCGCGAAGCCAACAAAGATGTCGCGCGCAAGCTCATTCGTGAACGCGAAGCCCGACAGCGGATCTGTCGTGTACTTCTTGACCTCGTCGGCATCGCGGCTGAGCCACTCGAAGCCGGTTGTTCCGCTGAACGGCTTGTTGAAGTCCCTGAACAGGCCGGCCCAGACAGCCGAATCGCCCAACGCGTCTTTTTGCACGGCCTCGTTCAGCGCGTCGATCAACGCCGCAGGTACCGTTGGCCTGTATGACGTGCCGCTGAGAATCAGCCCATCCAGCAGGTCGGCGCGGCGCTCGATGTAGTCCTGCGCTATGAACGAGCCGAGGCTGTGGCCGAACAGCACAAGTTTGACCCCCGGGTGGGCAGTCCGCAGCCGCTGACTGAACGCGATCTCGTCGTCGACCATGCGGTTCCAGGCGTCGGGGCCGGCGTCGCCGGTTTTGCCAGAGCGCAGCCGCGTGCGGCCGTGACCGCGGTGATCGGTGGCGTAGACCGCGTAGCCGCTGGCCACGGCAAGCTTCGCGAAGCGGTCGTAGCGGCCGCTGTGCTCGGCCGCGCCGTGCACCACCTGCAACACAGCTTTGGGCGTACCAGCGGGCAGCCATCGGCGGTAGTAGATGAGCGTGCCGTCGCCGGCGCTGAACTGCTGCCAGTCGGCTGCGCCGCCGATCGGCGTGGCGCAGCCGGCGAGCACGGCTGAACCGGCCGCCATCACCACTTGACGTCGAGTTGCGTTCATGTGGTCTCCTGATGTTGTCGCCTCCGCCCGCCGCATCAGTTTAGTTTGACGCAGCACCGGTTGGTGCTCTTCGTGGGGGGGCCGCCCGGGGCCATGCAAGCGAGACGCGCGACGCATACCGGTGAGTCAAAGATGTCAGATGGTGCGTCCAGGGCGATGATGTAGAGTGACTGCGCCGATCAAAGACTTTGCCGATTGGCACCTGATGGGCTTCGTTACCAGCTCGCCGGGAAGCAGCCTGTCGCGGCTACCTGGAATCGGCGAGGAGCGGCTGTTCGCGAAGGTCCGCTTCATGTCCCGAAACACGCCGACCTCCGCCTTGACTCCCATCGGCCTCTCCGCCACTCTGACGGGCATGGAGGCGCTATGTTGAAGACTGCGCTCTGCCGTGATCTTGGTATCGACCATCCGATTTTTTGCGCTGGCATCGGTGCGGCGTCGGGCCCCGACGAGTGTCCTTTCGAAGATGCGGAACTGTGATGACGTTCTATCCGAGCCGCGTTACCGCCGCGTTACCGCCGCGTTATGGAAAACGCGACTGCGGCTTGGCATGTCAGAGCCACTGCCCGTCGTGCGGCCCAGCCGATCGACAGTCCTCCCTCACCGTCGCGGGGCGCAACCCCGTGAATGAGGGCCGACATCCGCCTGGTTTGTTGCTGAGGGCGGACCAGAGCCGGTCCGCGCGACCTCGGCCTGAGGCTCACGCCGACGCGCAGAACGGAGCAGCCGTCGGCCGCCGCGGCACGGTGATCGTCACCGCGGATGGCGGGGCGCACTGGACCGCGCGGCCCCTCGGGCTCGACACGTATCTCGGTGCAGTGCACGTCGATGCCTCGACGATCTGGATCGCCGGTGAAGGTGGGCTCGTCGCGTCGAGTCCGCGCTGAACACAGAGGTGACCTGATGCGGTGTGGTGGGGCGTCGCGTTGGAGCTACATTCCAATATGCAGCGCATCGGTGCCGTCATCGGCTCGGCAATCTTCCTCGTGATCGCACCGGGAACGCTGGCGGTCTATGTACCCTGGTCGCTGACGCATTGGCACGTCGCGCCGCCGCTGCTCGGGTTTGTCGCGTTTCGTGCGCTCGGCGGAATCGCTATCGCGGCGGGGCTTCCTATGCTGCTCGACTCGTTTGCACGCTTTGCGCTGCAAGGCCTCGGCACGCCGGCGCCGATCGCGCCGCCGAAGCATCTGGTCGTCAGCGGCCTCTACCGTTATGTGCGCAACCCGATGTATGTCGCGGTCGTCGCACTGATCCTCGGCCAGGGCTTGTTACTCGGAAGCGTCGGGCTGCTCGAGTACGGCGCCATCGTCTGGATCTGCTTTTCACTATTCGTGCTCTCGTACGAAGAGCCGGCCCTCCGTGACAAGTTCGGCGATGACTACAAACGCTATTGCCAGCACGTGCGACGGTGGCTCCCGCGCGTCACGCCCTGGCGCGGCTAAATCTCTTTGCGTTGAGCGGTTGCTCGATCACGCAAGGAATTGCGTGGTCAGGTCCGCGACCAGACGCGAACACAATTACTTACTGTTGGCGCGCGGGTTGCCTGTTACGACTCCGATGACATACGGGAAATCGGACGTACCCACTTCGAACCCCTATGCCGCAACGTTGTTCGTCGTCGTGCCTCGACCGGTGGAACCATTCCGGTCGAGCAGCCCACCAAGTTCGAAGTGGTTGTCAATCTCAGAGCCGCGAAAGCGCTCGGAATCGTGATCCCCCAATCCGTGGTACTTCGCGCGGACGAACTGATTCAATGACGCTGTGCACTGGCCGCTCGCCCTTGCTGCCAATTTTCGCGATGAGCGCGCTCGCTGAGTTCGTTTGGAAACGTGTCTGGAATCAGCCGGCTGCGCGCATGTCCAACAGCCGAATTCCGTACAGCGAGACCTGAGCCCCATCGAGCAGACAGGCTCCAATGGGCTTCGATACCTGGAGTCCGCCGCCCGTTCGCATGTCACGGGATGACCCGCTTTCATGCAGCGGCCTCGCTGCCTGAAACGTCCGCTGTGGGGTCGACTCGCGAAGTTTGAGGCGATCGGGAGCGGTCGCTGGACTGAGGCCGATCTCGAACGACGGCAATGCGGCGCAGGCGTCGCCGGCTCTTCGCGGCCAGAAGCTTCTGTAGCGAACGATCGCTTGCAAGCGGGCCCGCGCCTGTCGTTCGCGCGAGATGTTGCTGGTGCAGTTTCTCCCCGTCCTACTCGATGAAATTGCCTGGAGCAGCCGGATGAGGGAGGTTCCATCCGAAGTACACCTCCACGGACACGAGCTTGCCGTCGCGGGAGGTGTGCATCTCGCAGTTTCGAAAGCGCTTGCTGCCGGTCTCCGCTTCGTAGACGACGAAGGCTCGGTTGCCGTCGTCGGCCGCCGCCACGACGGTTGCCGCGCGCATCGATTCGCTGTTCGGCCAGCAACGCGCAAAGTACGTCGCGCGGTCGAGCATGTTGTCTATTGGGCTGGTGAAGTAAAAGTCGATGGCGATCAGCACCTCGGCGGCGCTTCGGTCCTTATCGACGTAGGCCTGCAGACAGGCGCGGGACAGGTCTGAGGTCTTCATCGCGATCTCCGGTTCAGGGCGGGGAAGTGTCTAGCGAGATGTCACGGGCCTGTGCTGAAGCATCGACGCAGCTCAGCCGAGAGCAAACATTCGCGTTGAAGACCACCGTTCGCTGGGCGTCGAGATGTAGTTGTCGAACACTCGATCCATCATCCGCACCTCGACTCAGGTTGCTTGACGCTCGACCTGTCCGTTGGCATACTTAGGCATCTACTTAAGTATATCACTTATGGCTTTGACTCTCTACTACCACCCGCTCTCCTCCTTCTGCTGGAAGGTGCTGATCGCGCTCTATGAGGCAGATCTTCGGTTCGAGCCGCGACTAGTGAACCTCGGCGACCCGGCCGATCGTGCCGCCTTTGAAGCGGTCTGGCCGCTGGCGAAGTTCCCCGTGTTGCGCGACAACATGCGAGGCAAGACGATCCCGGAGTCGAGCATCATCATCGACTACCTGGCGCGAACCGAACCTTCTGCGGCCTTCTTGGTGCCGAGCGATCCGGACCTCGCGATGCAGACGCGCCTCATTGACCGACTGATCGACGGGTACATCCACCTTCCGTTCCAGCAGGTGGTCAGTGAACGGATGCGTCCGGACGGTCAGCACGATCCTTTCGGGGTCGAGCAGGCTCGCGGCCAAATCCGTTCAGGCTACAGGCTGATCGCCGGCATGATCGCCGGTCCCTGGGCGATGGGCGAGACCTTCACCTTGGCCGACTGCGCGGCTCTGCCGGCGCTGTTCTACGCCGACTACTCCGTTCCCCTGGCCGACTGGCCCGAGCT
>JBDTXV010000218.1:0-4906 GCA_040006015.1 Caldimonas sp. | reverse complement strand
TCTGCGCCTGGATCGTCACGTCGAGCGCGGTCGTCGGCTCGTCGGCGATCAGCAGTCGCGGCTCGCAGGCGAGCGCCATCGCGATCATCGCGCGCTGGCGCATCCCGCCGGATAGCTTGTGCGGATGTTCGTGGAAGCGCTGCTCGGGCGCCGGGATGCGCACGCGCGCGAGCATCTCGACCGCGCGCGCCGCGGCCGCGGCGCGGCCGATGCGCTTGTGGCGCAACAGCCCTTCGACGATCTGCTCGCCGATCGTGAACGCCGGATTCAGCGACGACATCGGCTCCTGGAAGATCATCGCGATCGCGTTGCCGCGCAGGTCCTGCAGCGCGCGCTTGTCGAGGCCGATCAGCTCGGTCCCTTCGAAGCGCACCGAGCCGCCGGCGATGCGCCCCGGCGGATCGGGCACGAGGCCCATGATCGACAGCGCGGTGACGCTCTTGCCGCAGCCCGATTCGCCGACGATCGCGAGCGTGCGCCCGGCCTCGACGTCGAAGCCGACGCCGTCGACCGCGGCGAACTCGCCGGCATCGGTCCGGAAGCGGGTGCGCAGATCGCGCACTTCGAGCAGCGCGCTCATCCGGCTGCCGATGCGCGCGCCGCGCGTCCCGCTCGGAAGCGCTCGATGCGGGCGTCGATCTCGGCGCGATCGATCACGCCGACCGGGTCGGCCCGGCCGGCCAGGCACGCGACGAACGGTTGCAGGCGCTCGAAGCTGACCGCGTAGAGACGCTGCAGCTCGGCGACCGGCTCGGCGTGGTCGTCGACGCGCAGATCGAGCTCGAGGTAATCCTCGTCGCCCTGCACGCGCAGCGCCGCGGCCTGCTTGCCGCGCTTGTCGCCGCCGGCCGCATCACCGGCCGCGAGCGCGGCGAGGAGACGCGCGGCGAGCGGCTGCCCGGCCGCGTCGCGATAGGCCCGCGCCGTCGCATCGACGACTTCGGCGCCGGCCAGCATGTTGCCGGCGACGCTGTAGCCGTCGAAGAGCGCATGGCCACACCAGTCGATGCATTCGCCGCCGGTGTACGCCGCGCCGGGGCCGGCGGCACCGAGCACGTGCAGCTGGCGCTGGCCGCGGCCCGCATCGGCCTGCGTCAGCGCGGCGACGATCTGCTCGGGCGTCTCGCCGGCGCCGAGCCGGTCGAGCGCTTCGGATCCGTACAGCGGGTTCAGCAGAGCCTGCGTCGCGACGGCGCCGACGCCACGCCGCGTGTATGCGCACAGCGCGCCGACCGCGAGGAACCGGCTCGCGATCGCGATGCCGTAGCGCCCGGCGTCGTCGCGGGCAATGATGGACCAGGTCATGAAAGGAAGAAGGGGCGCGGCAGGCAGGAGAACGAAGTCGGACAAGCAGGAACCGTTCCGCAAGGTTAACGCGTCGGCGGCGCCGCTCAGCGCGCGGCGAGCGGATGGGCCGCGATCGTGTCGAGCAGCGCCTGGTATTTCGGCGCGGTCGACGGATCCTCGGTGACGTATTCGAGCGCGCCCCAGAGGCCCCACTTCGACCACTTGCCGATGTCGTTGTACTGGTTCAGCGTGCCGCCGCCGGCCGCGATCCAGGTCTCGAGATATTCGCGGTAGACCTCGCGCATCCGCGGGCTGCGGTGCGCCGCGGCGAAGAGCGCGGTCAGCGGATCGTGGCGTGCCGCCGGGAAGTACGAGCTGCTGTCGTGCGCTCCGCCTTCGTAGCCGTCGAGCGCGAGACCGTGACGTTGCGCGAGCCGCGCGTTCTCGACGATGCGCGGACGCACGACATCGCGGATGTTGGCGCGCATCTGCCCGATCAGCTGCTCGGGCGCGAGCGCGAGCGTCGCGTCGATCTGCGCCGGCTCGGCCGCGCCGGCGGCCTGGAAGTACGGCGCGATCGCGAGCACGTCGACCTTCGTCGCGGTGTCCTTCCAGCCGAGCGCGGCGGTCGCGAAGTTGGTCCACGCCGCCTGCCCGGCGATCACTGCGCGCCAGCGCTTGCGCTCGGCGGCGCCGAAGGCCTCACTGACGATCGCCGCGATGCGGCGTGTACGCTCGGCATAGAACGCCGCCGCCTGGCCGCCGGCGAGCGGCAGCCCGAGCCGCGCCGACTCGGCAACGGCCCAGCGCGCCTGCTCGAACGAGCCGTTCCAGACCTCGTTCGAATATTCGATCGTCGCGACCCGGCGCGGATCGAGGCGCGACCGCAGCAGCAGCGCGAACCGGCGCACGAAGTCGTCGTCGGCGCGGTGCGGGATGCAGAACCACGGCTCGGCCTGCAACTCGTTCGCGAGATCGATCATCGCCTCGAGCGGCACGCCGCGGCTCGCGTAGCTGACGTCGGTCGGCAACGCGCGCTCGGACCAGCGCACGACCGGCGAGCCGTTCGTCGCGGCCCAGTCCATGAAGCGCAGGCTTCGGAACGGCGCGATCTTCGCGAGGAACTCCGGGTTGAACGGCTGCGCCGGATGCGTCGCTTCGCTGCCGGGCCAGAGGAAGCGGACGTTTCGCACCGGATCGGCCACGTTCGTCTTCTCGATCGAGACCCAGAGCGCACCGCGCGTGTCGGCGACGTCGAGCACGATGCGGTGCGGCGAACGGCTCGCGACCTTCGCGGCGACGTTGGGGAAGCCGATCTCGCCGTCGCCTTCCCAGAGCACGACGTACTGCCCCGGCGCATAGCGCGCATCGTTCCACGCGACCGCGCGGTCGGCGCGCTGGCCGCGCTCGAGCACGGCCGGATAGCCGTCTGGTGTCAAGCGCAACGAGCCGAAGTCGGCGCCGCGCGCATCGCGTGCGGCCCAGTCGCCGCTGTTCTTCATCAGGTCGGCGAACGGAAACTGCTTGGTCCAGTACGCGAGGCCGGCGAGGTTGATGCCGATGTGCGCCGAGCGCGGCGGAATCCGCACGACAGCAGGCGCAGCGGCGGACGGTGCCGTGGCGGCAGACGGTGTTGCTGCGCCCGCGCCGAACGGCCACAGCGTCGCCGCCAATGCGCTCTGCAGCAGTGCGCGTCGACTGCAGTGATCGGGCGCGGGTCGCGGCGGCATCGGGGCGATCTTATGCGCGGCGCATCGCACGACCGCGCGGGCTCGACGCGGCGTCGTCGCGTGCCGCGCCCGCTGCTCTCAACCGAGAAACGCGCCCTGCTCGACCAGCGTGTGTTGCAGCACGTCGACCGGCAGATCGTGCGGCGCGCAATCGCGCGCGAGCGCGAGCGCGGCCGCGGTGCCGGCGGCCTGGCCCATCGCGAAGCAGGCTCCGGAGACGCGCGCGGCCGAGTGACCGTCGTGCGTCATCGATGCGCAGCGTCCGGCGACGAGCAGGTTGAAGGCGCCATTGCCGCTCGCGCGGCGCGGCAGCAGCATCCGATACGGCAACTGGCAATAGCCGCGCGAGTCGGCCGGCGGCCACGACCACTGCACGTCGCCGGCGACATGCTTTTCGAGCGGCCAGCCGTTGACGCCGATCGCATCGTCGAAGTCGGCGCAGCCGATCACGTCGGCGCCGCTCAGCATGTATTCGCCGACCAGCCGGCGCGTCTCGCGGATGCCGAGCTGCGGCGCGATGTCGAGCGCATACGCCGCTTCGAAGCCGGGCACGCGGCTGCGCAGGAAGCGCAGGTACTCGACGATCTGGCGCCGCCCTTCGAGCTCGCCGGCGCTGAGCGAGCGCGCGTCGGTGCCGTCGGTCGCCGAGCCGTCGGCATTGCGCAGCTGCGTGACGTTGACTCTCCATTCGTAGGCGTGCTTCTGCGGCCGCACGATCGCGCCGCGGCGCGGGAAGCGGAACTCGCCCGACGCCTCGGCTGCGTCCATCAATTGCGGAATCGTCCGCCAGGCCTCGCCGGCGCGCGCCGCATCGACGTTGCCGACGCGAAACATCAGCGTCGGATAAAGCAGATGCCCGCCGGCATCGCCCTTCTCCATCGGCACGCCGGCGCGGTGCGCGATCTCGCCGTCGCCGGAGCAATCGATGAACATGCGCGCGCGGATCGCGCAGCGGCCCGACTTCGTCTCGACGACGAGCGCATCGATCGCGCCGCCTTGCGAGCGCACGACGCCGGCCGCGAGCGCATGGAACAGCAGTTGCACGCCGGCCGCTTCGACGAGCGCATCGGCCGCGCACTTGAACGCCGACATGTCGTAGGCCTGCGCGTGGATCCGGCCGAAGATCAGGTGCGGCTCGTTCAAGCCGTCGAGCGCGCGCATCCGCGCGAGCAGATCGTCGACGACACCGTGCACGACCTGGCCGATCGTGCCGTGGACGTTGGCATGCAGCCCGCAGAAATTGGTGACGCCGGCCGCCGTGCCCATGCCGCCGAGAAAGCCGTAGCGCTCGACCAGCAGCACGCTCGCGCCGTTGCGCGCGGCGGCCGTCGCCGCGGCGATGCCGGCCGGGCCGCCGCCGAGCACGACGACATCGAACGTGCCGAAGACCGGGACGCTGCGCGCCGGCTCGGTCACGTGCGTCGGGTCGGCAGAGTCGAATGCGGGAGACGTCATCGGACGCGCGCGCGATTCCGTGCGCGCAGGCAGCTTCTCATCACATCATCACTTGCGCAGCACGAGCCCGCTCGGCGAGACGCTCAAGCGAAGCTCGGCGTCGCCGTCGACCGGCACGAAGCTCGCCGAGCCGTACTCGGCATCGAGCAGCGGTGCCAGGAAAACATAGCGCTGGCGCAGATCGAACAGGTCGATCGTGCGGGTCGGCCCGAGCGGATGGACGCTGCGCGCCGCGGCGCGCTCCTGCTCGATCGAGCGATAACGCCCGCCGATGCGGTCGAGCTCGTACGCGGTCGAGAGCCCGAGCAGATTCGCGGCCGGCTTCCACTTCAGGATGTGCGCATCGACCTGGATCTGGTCGCCGCCGATCTCGTAGGTTGCCTCGCGCCCGTCCGGAAAGACGAAGCGCGCGCTGAAGCGCTGCGGCGCGAGCT
>JBDTXV010000217.1:0-4916 GCA_040006015.1 Caldimonas sp. | reverse complement strand
GTCTCGTGCGTCAGGTCCATCAGGTTGTCGATCATCAGGCGGTAGTCGCAGTTGACGTGATAGAGCCCGCCGGCATGGACCCACTCCGGGTCCTCGGCCCACCGCAGCGGGTGCAGCTTTGCCGGATCGGCGAGCGCCTTCTCGCCGGGCCAGATCCAGACGAAGCCGTATCGCTCGACGACCGGAAAGCTTCTGATCGCCGGACGCACGCGCTGTCCCGGCATCGCGACGCACTTGCCGTCGCCGCCCATCACGAGGCCGTGATAGCCGCAGACGAGGCGGCCGTCGTCGCGCACGGTGCCGAGCGACAGCGGCGCGCCGCGGTGCGGGCAGAAGTCTTCGAGCGCCGCGACCGCGCCGCCCTCGGCGCGGAACAGCACGACGCGTTCGCCGCAGATCGTGCGGCCGAGCGGTCCGGCCGCGATCTCGTCCGGCGTGCAGGCGACATACCAGGCGTTTCTCAGATACATGAAGCTCTCCTGCCGCGGCGCCGTCAGAGCCATGCGAGCCATCGGCCGTGTGTCGACATGACTATCCTCCGCGAATGATGTTCGATCGTAGCCCCGAGACGGGCTGCCCGCCGCGACGGCCGCCGCGCGAGCATGCGGCCGCGTTGCTGCGCGCCGGCCTGGCGGAACCGTGCCGATGACACTGCTGACCGAACTCGCCGCCGGCGTGTTGACGCTGCGCCTGAACCGGCCCGAGCGCCTGAACGCGATCGACGAGGCCACCGCGCAGGCGATGCTCGATGCGCTCGAAGAGGCCGGACGCTCGGCAGTCGTGCGCGTCGTCGTGCTGCGCGGCAACGGCCGCGCGTTCTGCGCCGGACGCGATATCGGCGCCGCGCCGACGCCGCAGATTCTCGATCTCGTCCAGGCGGTGGCGCGCGCGATCGTCGCGTTGCCGCAACCGGTCCTCGCCGCAGTGCACGGCTGGGTCGTCGGCGCTGGCCTCGAATGGATGCTCGATGCCGACCTCGTCGTCGCCGCGCGCAGCGCCCGCTTCAAGCTGCCCGAGATCGAGCTCGGCGTCTTCGTGACCGGCGGCATCACGGCGACGCTGCCCGCCTATGCCGGGCTTGCGCGGGCGAAGGGACTGCTGTTGCTCGGCGAGGAGTTCTCGGCCGACGATGCGCAGCGTTGGGGCCTGATCGGGTCGGTCGTCGACGACGACCGCTTCGATGCCGAGGTCGTGCGCATCGCCGCGCGGCTCGCCGGTTTCGCGCCGGCCGTGCTCGGCCGCTTCAAGCGCGTGCTGAACGGGCTGAATCTGCAGCGCTTCGAATCGGCGCTTGCGATCGAGGCGCAGATGCAGACCGAGATCGCGGCGGCGGCGCGAAAGTGACGCGGCGGCCGCGCCGCGTTCCGGCTTCAGCCGGCGACGATGCCGTCCATCCGCACGACCTCGAAGTCGCGCCCGCTGACCTGGCGCAGCTCGCGCGCCAGCGCGTCGTTGTTCCAGCGCTCGTCGGGGGTGCCGCTGACGAACCAGTTGCGGCCGTTGTCGGCGACGATCATCCCGTAGGTCTTCATCGCGGTCAGCAGTGCGCGCGTCTCGGCGCTGAACGACGCCGGGATCGCATAGCTCGCCTTCAGCCGCACGCGCATTCCCATCGGCGGCAGGGTCGGGTCGGTATTCGACGAGGCCCAGTGCGTCGCCGGCGCGGCATAGGCCCGGCGCGTGCGCTGCACCGTGAAACGCAGCGCATGGCGGATGCCGCCCGGGCCGAGCGCGGCCTCTTCGTAGCGCGCGAGGCCGGGGAAGATCGGCAGCCCGGCGGCATCGGCGCTGGTCCAGCCGGGCTGCGCGGCCGGTCGCACGGCGTTGCTGTCGAGGTGGAAGGCTGCCCCGCAGGCCGCGTCCCACGTGCCGTCGGCATTGCCGATCGCGCTGAAGAGCTCGTAGAGCCGGTTGTTGTCGCGGTCGATCACGATCACGTGGCGGTCGCCGGTGTTGCTGAGCGCGGCGCCGCCTTCAACCGGCGCGTTGCGCGGCACCGGATACGGGCCGCCGTCGCTTTCGCCGCCGTACGCGGTCCACGTCATCGCGACCGGATCCTGCGTGCCGGCGACGACGACATACGGTATGCCGATCGGCGCGCCGTTCGCGAGGCCGGCGCCGAAGTCGGCATGCAGGCCGACGCCGAGGCCGATGCTGCCGATCAGCGCGTTCGAGTTCGGGTCGAGCGGTGCCGCGCTGATGTCGGTGTTCCACGGGTTGTCTGCCGGGAACGCGAGCGCGCCGTTCAACGGAGCGCCGGTTCCCAGCGCGGCGACCGCGAAGTCGCCGTAGCGGACCTCGACCGGTCGCGGCAGAGCGACCGGATTCGGCGGCAGAAGCGGCAGACTCGCCGGCTTGGCGTTGCCGAGCGTTGCGACCGCGCCGAGTCCGCTGCCGGCGCAGGCGGCGACGCAGACGGCGCCGAGCGCGGTCAACGTGCCGCGTCGCTGCAGATCGATCCTCAATTCATCCCCTCCGCATTTGCAGATCGTGTCGGCGGATTGTTGGGTCGATCGACGCGCCGGGCGCGTGAATACGGCCGTATGTCGCGGGTCTTACAGGTCGTCACATCGGACCGGAACCGGCGCGGTATTCGGCGCTTCGAGAGATGCGTGCGCGCGGGGCTACGATGCGGGCTCGCGCGCCGTTTGCGACACATCGCCGCACCGAGATCCGCGCTTCGGAGGAACAGATGAACGCACCGATCCGCGACCTGCCGTCGCCGGCCCGCCCGGCGGAGATCGACGAAGACGAATGGGCGCAGCGCCTCGAGCTCGCCGCCTGCTACCGGCTGTTCGTGCATCTCGGCTGGACCGAGATGATCTTCAACCACATCACGTTGCGCGTCGCGGGCGACGAGCCACATTTTCTGATCAACCCGTACGGCCTGCACTACAGCGAGGTCACTGCGCGCAACCTGGTCAAGGTCGACATCCGCGGCAACGTGATCGGCGCATCGGCGTACCCGATCAATCCGGCCGGCTTCGTGATCCATGCGGCGATCCATGCGCACCGGCCCGATGCGCATTGCATCATCCACACGCATACGACCGCCGGCATCGCGGTCGCCTGCAAGCGCGACGGCCTGCAGTTCGACAATTTCTATTCGGCGCAGTTCTGGAACAGCGTCGCGTACCACGACTTCGAAGGCGTCACGACCGACCTCGCCGAGCAGCAGCGCCTCGTCGCGAGCCTCGGCGATGCCGATGTGCTGATCCTGCGCAGCCATGGCCTTCTCGTCGTCGGCCCGAGCATTCCGGAGGCGTTCATCCGGAGCTGGTCGCTGCAGCGGGCCTGCGAGGTGCAGCTCGCGGCCGCGTCGATGCCGGGGCCGAATCACACGATTCCCGAAAGCGTGCTGCGTGCGATACCGGCGCAACAGAAGCCGATGCAGGCCGGCCACAGCCGGCCGTACCAACCGGTGTTCGATGCGATGCTGCGCGTCGCCGGAATCCGCCGCGAGGATCTGGCCGGCGCCTGAGTGCACCGCAACCTCCAGGATCGAACTCCGATGACCGTGTTTCGAGACCTATTCGGAATCGAGCTGCCGATCATTCAGGCACCGATGGCCGGGGTCCAGCTCGGCGCGCTCGCGGTCGCGGTCAGCAATGCCGGCGGGCTCGGCTCGCTGCCGTGCGCGATGCTGACGGCCGACGCGATGCGCACCGAGCTCGCGGCGCTCGCGACCGAGACGCGGCGCCCGTTCAACGTCAATTTCTTCTGCCACGAGCCGAGCGCTCCGGACGCGGCGCGCGAACAGGCCTGGCGCGCCGCATTGCGCCCGTACTACGACGAGCTCGGCCTCGATCCGGCGCAGGCGCCGGCCGGTCCCGGCCGCACGCCGTTCAGCGCCGAGGCGGCTGCGTCGATCGAGGCGCTGCGACCGGCGGTCGTCAGCTTCCATTTCGGGCTGCCGGCGCCGGAGCTGCTCGCGCGCGTGCGCGGCTGCGGCGCGAAAATCATCGCGTCGGCGACGACGGTCGACGAGGCACGCTGGCTCGAAGCGCAAGGGGTCGACGCGGTGATCGCGCAAGGCCTCGAGGCCGGCGGCCATCGCGGGATGTTCCTGACCGACGACATGACGACGCAGCTCGGCACGTTCGCGCTGCTGCCGCAGGTCGTCCGCGCGATCCGCGTCCCGGTGATCGCCGCCGGTGGCATCGCCGATGCGCGCGGCATCGCCGCGGCGCTCGCGCTCGGCGCCGCTGCGGTCCAGCTCGGCACCGCGTACCTGCTCTGCCCCGAGGCGACGACGAGCACGGTCCATCGTGCCGCGCTGCGCAGTCCGGAGGCCGCGCACACCGCGCTGACGAACCTGTTCACCGGCCGGCTTGCCCGCGGCATCGTCAACCGGCTGATGCGCGAGCTCGGTCCGGTCGGCAGCGCGGTGCCGCGGTTTCCGCTCGCAACCGCGGTGATCGCGCCGCTGCGCGCGAAGGCGGAGAGCCTCGGCCGCGGCGATTTCTCGCCGCTCTGGGCCGGCCAGAACGTCGGCGGCTGCAAGCCGATCCCGGCCGGCGAGCTGACGCGCGAGCTCGCCGCGATCGCGTAGTCGATGCGTTCAGCGTCTCCGCCGCGTCAATGCGCGGCCGATTCGGTCGGCCGCACCGTGACGTAGAGCGGCTGGCCGGTCGCATTGCCGCGCAGCACCTTCAGCACGCAGTCGCGCTGGACCCGGCTCGCGTCGAGCGTCTGGTGCAGCCGGTCGACCGAGTCGATCGCGACGCCGTCGAGGCCGACGATCAGGTCGCCTTCGCGCAGCCCGGCGCGCGCCGCCGGGCTTTGCGGCTCGACCGTCGAGACCCGCACCGCATGGCTTTGCGCGAGCCCGAACGCGAGCACGATGCGGCGGTCGAGCGCGGCGGTCGCGCCGCCGACGCCGAGATAGCCGCGGCGCACGCGGCCGTGCTGCAGCA
>JBDTXV010000216.1:0-4916 GCA_040006015.1 Caldimonas sp. | reverse complement strand
ACGAACGCGCACATCAGCAGCCGTTCGACGTGCGGGTTCTGGTTCGCGACATAGAGCGTGTAGCTCTCGTCGTGCTTCGTGTAGACCGCGTTCGCGGCGCGCGGCTCGATCGCGTTCGGGATCAGCCGGTTGTTGACGATGTCGAGCGTCGTCACGTGCGCGGCTTTCGCGAACGCGGCGTCGACCGCGTCCTTGTCGCCGTGGCCCCAGTCGTAGCAGACGTTGTCGGGCACTGTGTCGTGGACCGCGGTGCCGATCGTCGCGACCTTCGTGATGTCGATCACCGCCGGCAGGATCTCGTAGTCGACCTCGATCAGCTCGGCCGCGTCCTTCGCCTGCGCCAAGGTCTCGGCGACGACGAGCGCGACCTGGTCGCCGACGTGGCGCACCTTGTCGTGCGCGAGCACCGGATGCGGCGGCTCGTTCATCGGCTTGCCGTCCTTGCTGTGGATCAGCCAGCCGCACGGCAGCCCGCCGACCTTCGCATCGACCAGCTCGGCGCCGGTGACGATGTCGACAACGCCGGGCGCCTGCTTCGCCGCGGCGACGTCGATCGAGCGGATCCGCGCGTGCGCATGTGGCGAACGCAGGAACACCGCGTACGTCTGGCCGTGCATCACGACGTCGTCGGTGTACTGGCCGGCACCGGTGATGAAGCGCGCGTCCTCGCGACGACGCAGCGGCTGCCCGATCAGGCTCGAGACGGGGGGAACTGAAAGGTCGGTCATGGCGTACTCCCGGTCAGGCCGACGCGGTCGCGCCGGACTGGCAGAACTGGATCGACTTGACGATGTTGTGGTATCCGGTGCAGCGGCAGATGTTGCCGTCGAGCGCCTCGCGGATCTCGTCTTCGCTCGCCTTCGGGTTTTCTTTCAGCAGGTCGACCGCCGACATCACCATCCCGGTCGTGCAGAAGCCGCACTGCAGCCCGTGGCACTCGCGGAACGCGGCCTGCATCGGATGCAGCTTGCCGTCGGTCGAGAGGCCCTCGATCGTCGTGATCTCGGCGCCCTGCACCTGCAGCGCGAGCATCGAGCAGGCCTTGATCGCGCGCCCGTTCATGTGCACGGTGCAGGCGCCGCACTGCGCGGTGTCGCAGCCGACATGGGTACCGGTCAGCTGCAGCTGCTCGCGGATGAACTGCACGAGCAGCGTGCGCGGATCGACGCTGGCGCTGACGGCCTTGCCGTTGACGGTCAGGGAAAGAGGAACGCTCACGGCTGTCTCCTGGTTGCAGGTGTGAGCCATTGTTCGAGCATGGGCAGCCCGCGCAAAGGAAGGGCTTTCCCTAGTGGGGCGGCGCGAGGGCGGCGCCGGTCCAGGAGCGAGGTGTGCGACGCGCGCGAGCGCCGCCCGGCTCAGATCGACTCGCCCGCTTCGATCACCGATGCCGAGAAGTCGACCGCGCCTTCGGGCCTGCTGCCCTGGACCCAGGCGAGCAGCGCTTCGGCCGGCATCGGTCGCGCGAACAGGAAGCCCTGCAGCTCGTCGCAGCCCATCCCGAGCAGGATGTCGCGCTGCCCCGCGGTTTCGACGCCTTCGGCGACGACGCGCAGGCCGAGCGCATGCGCCAGGTGGACGACCGCGCTGACGATCGCGCGCGCATCGCTGCTGACCTCGATGTCGCCGACGAAGCTGCGGTCGATCTTCAGCTGGCGCGCCGCGAGCTGGCGCAGGTAGCTCAAGCTCGAATAGCCGGTTCCGAAGTCGTCGATCGACACGAACACGCCGATCGCCGACAGGCCGTCGAACGTGCGCTGCGTCGCCTTGACGTCTTCCATCGCGACCGACTCGGTGATCTCGCAGAGCAGCTGCGACGGATCGACCGCGTGACGCGCGAGCGCGTCGCCGATCCGCTCGACCAGGTCACCGGCATAGAGCTGGTGCACCGAGATGTTGATCGCGACGCGCATCCGCACGCCGTCCGAGGCCCAGGACTGCATCTGCCGGCAGGCTTCGTCGATGACCCAGTTGCCGATCGCCGTGATCAGCCCGAAGCGCTCGGCGATCGGAATGAAGACGCCCGGACCGACGATGCCGCGCTCGGGATGGTTCCAGCGCAGCAGCGCCTCGACGCCGCGGATCTTGCCGAGCCGGCCGTCGACCTTCGGCTGGTAGTAGAGCTGGAGCTCACCGCGCTCGATCGCGTGGCGCAGGTCGTTCTGCAGGCTCAGCTGCTCGAGCGCGACGGTATCCATGCGCGACTCGAACAGCGCGTAGGTGTTGCCGCCGGAACGCTTCGCCGCATACATCGCCGCATCGGCGTGGGCGACGAGCTTGTCCTTGTGACCGTGGTCGGGATAGACAACGATGCCGACCGATCCGGTCACCTTGACCTGCCGCGCCTCGATGTCGAACGGCCGTGCCAGCACTTCGACCAGACGCCGCGCCAGGGTCACGCAATCGGCGACGTTGCTCGCGTCCTCGATCAGCAGCACGAACTCGTCGCCGCCGATCCGCGCGACGGTGTCGCTGTCGCGCGCGGCGACGCGCAAGCGCAGCGCCGCTTCCTTCAGCACCCGGTCGCCGGCGTCATGGCCGTGCAGATCGTTGATCAGTTTGAAGCCGTCGAGGTCGACGAACATCACCGCGATCTTTTCGGGGTGGCGCTCGGCGCCGCGCTGCTCGGAGCGCTCGCCGCGCCTGAGCGCATGCATCAGCCGGTCTTCGAGCAGCAGGCGGTTCGGCAGCCCGGTCAGCGGATCGAGAAAGGCGCGCTGCTGCAGCTCGTCGTTGGCCGATTGCAGCTGCTCGTTCGCGGCCTTCAGCGATGCGGCCAGGCGGGCGGTGCGGCTCTGCATCCGCGCATCGAACGTCGAGGTCAGCAGCGTCATCGACAGCAACATCACCGAGGCCAGCGACGCAATCGCGCCGAGGCTATGGCCGCCGAGTGCGCCGGCGCTCAGGCAGACGCTGCCGACCGGAAAGCTCGCCGCGGCCATTCCGGTGTAGTGCATGCCGCAGATCGCCGAGCCCATCAGCAAGGCCGCGAGCGCCCGGTAGAGCCGGCCGCGCCGGTCGCCGACGGTGCGCAGCCAGAAGAAGATCAGCAATGCGACCGCCGAAGCGCCGACCGCGATCAGCGCCGACGCGCCGACCAGCAGCGGATTCCAGACGATGCCCGGCGCGACATCGAGCGCGGCCATCCCGATGTAGTGCATCGCGCAGATGCCGAGGCCCATCGTCAGCGCACCGCCGACCAGCGCGCGCCAGCCGAGCGAGCCGCGGCTCGCGATGCGCAACGCGACCGCGGACACCGCGACGCCGGCAATCCAGGAGACGAAGGTCAGTGCGGGCGTATAGCCGAGCACGATCGGCAGCCGGAACGCCAGCATCCCGACGAAGTGCATGCACCAGATGCCGGCGCCGAGCGCGATCGAGCCGCCGACCCACCAGCCGATCGCGACGCCGCGATCGCGGGTGCCCACCCGCTTCGCCAGGTCGAGCGCGACATACGCCGCGAAACTGGCGATCAGCAGCGACGCGACGACGACCCACACGTCGTAGCTCTTCGGCAGATAGGACAAAAGGCTTCCTCGTCATCGGGCGCACCGGGGTGCGCGGGCTGTCCGCACGAGCGGACGCGATGGTTTTTCGGCAGCGGAGCGGGCGACTTGAGGAGGTGAAAGTCGCTGTTACTTCCGGTGCCGATCGGCGCCGCGGCCGACGGCGTCAAGACGTCGGGATGCGCGCGGCCGCGGCCGGGCCGCCGAGCGCGTCCGGTGCGTTCGGTGCGTCCGCGCGCCTGTCGCGCCTGTCGCGCCCGGCGCTCACGCGCCGGACGCGGGCCTCACTTCGGGTCGAGCCCCTTGATCGCGTCGTCGCTGTTCGGATCCGGCGGATTGATCTGCACGACCTTGTCGGTGACGTTGCGTTCGTCGTAGCTGCGCGGCTGCTTCTCGCTCGACTTCTTCTCCGATTCGGCGAGTGCTTCGCGTTGCGCGTCGGACTGGTTCGGATCTTTCTCGGTGCTCATTTCGTCTCCTCGTGCGTCTGGGTCTCGACGCAGGTTAGCGCAGCGCAGCGGCGCCGTCGCGATTGCCCCTCGACGCCGCGCGGCCTCCGCGCAATCCACGCCGCGCTCAGAGCGGCGACGGCTCGAACTCGCCGGCGAGCGCGCGCCAGACCTGCTCGGCCGTCACCGGCATCTGGATCCGCTCGGCCGAGCGGCCGTGCCCGGCGTGATCGAGCGCGTCGACGACCGCATTGACGACCGCCGGCGTCGCGCCGATCGTGCCGAGCTCGCCGACGCCCTTGATGCCGAGGGCATTGGTCAGGCACGGGATCGTCGTGTCGAACTCGGTCTTGAACGCGAGGCTCGAATCGGCGCGCGGCAGCGCGTAATCCATCAGCGTGCCGGTCAGCATCTGCCCGCTCTCCGGATCGTAGACGACGCGTTCGCAGAGCGCCTGGCCGATCCCCTGGACCGCGCCGCCGTCGACCTGGCCGCGCACGATCGTCGGGCTGACGACGCGGCCGATGTCGTTGACCGAGGCATAGGCGACGACCGCGACGTGACCGGTGTCCGGATCGATCTCGATCTCGCAGACGTGGCACGCGTTCGGCCACGTCGGGCCGCCGACCGAGCTGGTCGAATCGATGCGGATGCGCGCATCGGGCTGGCGCCCGGCGAGCTCGAACAGGCCGATGCCGAGATCGGTGCCGGCCACCTGGAAGCGCCCGGCGCGGTATTCGATGTCGTTCGGCGCGGCCTCGAGCGCGTCGGCGGCGAGATCCTTCGCATGCGCGACGGTCTTCTCGGCCGCGACTACGACCGAGTTGCCGCCGGTGAAGAGCGAGCGCGAGCCGGCGCTGCCGAAGCCCTGGCCGCGATCGGTGTCGCCCTGCAGGATGCGGATCCGCTCGAGCGGCACGCCGAACACGTCGACCGCGAGCTGCGCATAGCTGGTCGCGAT
>JBDTXV010000215.1:0-4946 GCA_040006015.1 Caldimonas sp. | reverse complement strand
ACCAGACCTTCCGGATCTCGCTCGTCGGCTACACCAATGCCGGCAAGTCGACGCTTTTCAATGCGCTGGTCGATGCCAAGGTCCATGCGGCCGACCAGCTGTTCGCGACGCTCGACACGACGACGCGCCAGCTCCATCTCGACGGCGCGACGCGGTCCGTGTCGCTGTCGGACACCGTCGGCTTCATCCGCGACCTGCCGCACAAGCTGGTCGAGGCGTTCGAGGCGACCTTGCAGGAGGCCAACGATGCCGACCTGCTGCTCCACGTCGTCGACTGCGCGAATCCGCAACTCGCCGAGCAGATCGAGCAGGTCGAGCGCGTGCTCGCCGAGATCGGCGCCGCGTCGCTACCGCAGGTATTGGTCTACAACCAGATCGATCGGCTCGAGGAAAGCCAGCGTCCGCGCGTGCTGCGCGACCATGCCGAGTTGGCGTCGGGACTACGCGTGACGCGCGTCTTCGTCAGCGCGGTCACCGGCGAAGGGTTCGACGTGCTGCGCCAGATCCTGCTCGAGGCCGTCGCCGGCATCGATGACGACGGCTTGAAACCGATCGACGCGGCCGCACCTGACTCTGCGCCATCGTCCGTCGATGCGCATCCGCCGGAAAACGCGCCTGTCGAGCCGCGCCCGACCGGCACCTATCATTCACGCGCATGACCATCAGCGATCCGATCTCTCTTTCAGCCCGCCGCGCCGAGCGCATCCGCCTGCTCGTGGCCGCGACGCGGGCATTGGCGGGCGGCGTCTGGACCACGCTGCGTCGGCGCGTCGCGGCGGCACCGGCCGAAGCCGGCCCGGCACCGGCGGATCTGCACCTGGCCAACGGCGGTCGTGACGGACCGCCCGATCTCGACGAGCTGTGGCGCGACTTCAACCGCAAGCTGAGCGGCCTGTTCGGCTCGAAGGGCGGTGCGCTGCGCAAGAACGGGTCCGGCGATCCGGGCGGCAGCGGCGGTCCGAACTTCCAGCCCGACATGCGCAGCGCCGGCATCGGCGCCGGACTGATCGCCGGCGTGATCGCGCTGATCTGGCTCGGCAGCGGCTTCTTCATCGTCCAGGAAGGCCAGCAGGCGGTCGTCACGTCGTTCGGCAAGTTCACTCACACGGTCGACGCCGGCTTCCAGTGGCGCCTGCCGTATCCGTTCCAGGCTCACGAGACGGTCAACGTCACGCAGCTGCGCTCGAAGGAAGTCGGTCGCAACGCGATCATCCAGGCGACCGGGCTGCGCGATTCGTCGATGCTGACGCAGGACGAGAACATCGTCGATATCCGCTTCACGGTGCAGTACCGGTTGAAGGATGCGCGCGCGTTCCTGTTCGAGAACCGCGATCCGGAAGAAGCGGTGACGCTGGCGGCCGAGTCGGCGGTGCGCGAGATCGTTGGCAAGAGCCGGATCGATTCGGTGCTGTATGAGCAGCGCGACGCGATCGCCGCCGATCTGGTCAAGTCGATCCAGGTGCAGCTCGACCGGCTCAAGACCGGCATCCTGATCGTCAACGTCAATCTGCAGAGCGTGCAGCCGCCCGAGCAGGTGCAAGCCGCGTTCGAGGACACGCTGAAGGCGGGCCAGGACGGCGACCGCGCGAAGAAGGAAGGCCTCGCCTATGCGAGCGACGTGATCCCGAAGGCGCAGGGCTCGTCGGCGCGCCTGCGCGAGGAGGCCGAAGGCTACAAGGCGCGCGTCGTCGCGCAGGCCGAGGGCGATGCGCAGCGCTTCGACCAGGTTCTCGCCGAATACCAGAAGGCCCCGGCGGTCACGCGCGACCGCCTCTACATCGACACGATGCAGCAGATCTACGCGAACGTTTCCAAAGTGATGATCGACAGCCGCAATAACTCGAACCTGCTGTACCTGCCGCTCGACAAGCTGATGCAGCAGAGCGCCGCATCGGTCGGGGCGCCGGGCGCGGCCGCGGGTCCTTCGCCCCCGACCGAGCCGGCCGCGTCGGGCACGATCGACGTGCGGTCCCGAGACGGTCAGCGCAGCCGCGACCGCGAGTCGCGTTGAGCCCCGGAGCCACTCAGATGAATCGCATCGGATTGATCGTCGGCGGCGCTCTGCTCGCGCTGATGCTGCTCTCGTCGACCCTCTTCATCGTCGACCAGCGCCAGGTCGCGGTGGTCTATGCATTGGGCGAAATCAAGGAAGTGATCCAGGAGCCCGGGCTCAAGCTGAAGCTGCCGCCGCCGTTCCAGAACGTCGTGTTCCTCGACCGCCGGATCCAGACCCTCGACAGCGCCGAGAACCGCGCGATCTTCACCGCCGAGAAGAAGAGCCTCGTGATCGACTGGCTCGTCAAGTGGCGGATCAGCGACCCGCGCCAGTTCATCCGCAACAACGGCGTCGACATCCGCAATCTCGAAGCGCGGCTGAGCCCGGTCGTCCATGCCGCGTTCAACGACGAGATCACGAAGCGCACGGTCGGCGGCGTGCTGTCGACCGAGCGCGACAAGGTCGTGATGGACGTGCGCAACCGCCTGGCCGAAGACGCCAAGTCGTTCGGGATCGACATCCTAGACGTGCGCATCAAGCGCGTCGATTTCGTCGCGAACATCTCGGAGTCGATCTACAGCCGGATGGCCGCCGAGCGCAAGCAGGTCGCGAACCAGCTGCGTTCGACCGGCGCCGCCGAAGGCGAGAAGATCCGCGCCGATGCCGATCGGCAGCGCGAGGTCATCATCGCCGAGGCCTACCGCGACGCGCAGAAGGTCAAGGGCGACGGCGACGCGAAGGCGTCTGCGTTGTTCGCCGATGCGTTCGGGCGCGACCCGCAGTTCGCGAAGTTCTATCGCAGCCTCGAAGCCTACCGGGCAAGCTTTCGCAACCGTTCCGACGTGATCGTCGTCGATCCGAACACCGAGTTCTTCGGCGCGTTGCGCGGCAGTTCAGCGGGCGCGGCCCAGGCCGCGAAGAAGTAACCGTTTTCGCTCGTAGAGACGCGGGCGCACGCTCGACCGGCGCTGGCCGGAGCGCGCGATCCGGCCGGTACAATCCTGTTTTCAATACTCCGGCGTTTCGCATGTCCTCTGCTTGGCTGTTGCCGGAGCATATTGCCGATGTCCTGCCGGCGCAGGCCAGACACATCGAGGAACTGCGCCGCGGCCTGCTCGACGTCGCCGCGAGCTACGGTTGCGAGCTGGTGATGCCGCCGCTGCTCGAGCACATCGAGTCGCTGCTTTCGGGCACCGGTCGCGAGCTGAACCTGAAGACTTTCAAGCTGGTCGATCAATTGAGCGGGCGCACGCTTGGCGTGCGCGCCGACAGCACGCCACAAGTCGCGCGCATCGATGCGCACTTGCTGAATCGCGCCGGCGTGACGCGGCTCTGCTATTGCGGCCCGGTGCTGCACACGCGTCCGGGGGGAATTCATGCGTCGCGCGAGCCGCTGCAGTTCGGCGCCGAGATCTACGGCCATGCCGGACCGGAAGCCGATCTCGAGATCCAAGACCTGGCGCTCGACTGCCTGCGCGCAGCCGGCGTGCGCAACGCGACGCTCGACCTCGGCGATGCCCGCATCGTCCGCGCGCTGCTCGCCGATTCGCGGCCCGGTGCGACGCAGCTCGAGGCGATCCATGCCGCGCTCGCCGCGAAGGATGCGCCCGGCCTGCTCGCCGCGACGCGCGAGCTCGACGCTCCGGCGTGCAGCGCGCTGCACGATCTGTTGCGGCTCTACGGCGGCGCCGAAGTGATCGTGGCGGCGCGCGAGATCCTGCCGGCGCAGTCCGCGATCCGCGCCGCGCTCGACAACCTCGAGCTGCTCGCCGGTCATGCGCGTTCGGCGCATCCGGATGTCGCGGTCGGCTTCGACCTCGCCGACATCGGCGGCAACGCGTACTACAGCGGCGCGCGCTTCGCGGTCTATGCCGAAGGCTCGAGCGATGCGATCGCGCGCGGCGGACGCTACGACGAGGTCGGCGCGGTGTTCGGGCGCAATCGCCCGGCGGTCGGCTTCAGCCTCGACCTGAAGGAGCTCGCCGCGCTGGTGCCCGGCAACGGCCGTCGGCCCGCGATCCGCGCTCCGTGGTCCGAGGACGCGCCGCTGCGCGCCGCGGTCCGGCGCCTGCGCGAGCACGGCGAAACCGTCGTCTGCATGCTGCCCGGCCACGAGCAGGAAGGCGAGGAATTCGAGTGCGACCGCGAGCTCGTCGCGCTCGCCGGGCAATGGAGCGTGCGCGCCGTCTGAGCGCGCCGCACGAACCGCGGAAACGGAAATCCCAACAATGCAGCAGACCCAACGCAGCGGTCGCAACGTCGTCGTCGTCGGCACGCAGTGGGGCGACGAGGGCAAGGGCAAGGTCGTCGACTGGCTCACCGACCACGCCCAGGCGGTCGTGCGCTTCCAGGGCGGCCACAACGCAGGCCACACACTGGTGATCAAGGGCGTCAAGACGGCCTTGCAGCTGATCCCGTCGGGGATCATGCGCGACGGCGTCGCCTGCTACATCGGCAATGGCGTCGTCGTCGACCCGGTCCATCTGATCGGCGAGATCGAGCGCCTCGAGGCAATGGGCCTGGAAGTGCGGTCACGCCTCTTCATCAGCGAATCGTGCCCGCTGATCCTGCCGTTCCATGTCGAGGTCGATCGCGCACGCGAGGCGCTGCGCGAATCGAGCGGCGCCGGCAAGATCGGCACGACCGGCAAGGGCATCGGGCCGGCTTACGAAGACAAGGTCGCGCGGCGCGCATTGCGCGCGCAGGACCTGAAGCATCCGGAACGCTTCGCCGCGAAGCTGCGCGATCTGCTCGATCTGCACAACTTCGCGCTCGGCGGCTATCTGCACGGCACGCGGCTCGAGTTCGAGCCGATCTACGAGCTCGCGATGAAGGTCGCGAAGCTGCTGGTGCCGATGCTCGCCGACGTCGGCTACATCCTGCACAACGCCAACCGGAACGGCGCGAACATCCTGTTCGAAGGCGCGCAGGGCACGCTGCTCGACATCGA
>JBDTXV010000214.1:0-4966 GCA_040006015.1 Caldimonas sp. | reverse complement strand
CGTCGACGAGGTCGCGCACCTGATCCGCTCGCAGGCGGCCGGCATCTTCGGCAACGTCGCCGCGGTGATTCCGGTCGTGCTGGCGATCCAGTGGCTGTGGCGGCTGGCGTTCGGCGCGCCAATGCTGAATACCGAAGCGGCCGAGCACGTGTTCGATTCGGTCACGTTGCTCGGGCCGACCGCGCTGTTCGCGGCCTTCACCGGCGTGCTGCTGTTCGCGAGCTCGCTGATCGCCGGCTGGGTCGAGAACTGGTTCGTGCTGCACCGGCTCGACAGCGCGATCGCGTGGAACCCGCGCATCATCGAGCGGCTCGGCCAGGCGCGCGCGCAGCGCTGGGCCGCGTACTGGCGCTCGCACATCTCGGCGTTCGCATCGAACATCTCGCTCGGCATGATGCTCGGCCTGGTGCCGCCGATCGCGGCCTTCGTCGGCCTGCCGCTCGACGTGCGCCACATCACGCTGTCGAGCGGCCAGTTCGCCGCGGCGCTCGGCTCGCAGGGCTTCGCGCTGCTGCAGACCGGCACGTTCTGGTGGTGCCTGGCCGGCCTCGCAGCGATCGGCACGCTGAACGTAGCGGTCAGCTTCTTCCTCGCATTCCGCGTCGCGCTGCGCTCGCGCGGCATCCGCCTCGCCGATCGCAGCCGGATCCACCGCGCGATCCGCACGCGGCTCTGGACGAAGCCGCTGTCGTTCGTGCTGCCGCCGGCGTGACGGCGAACGCCGCGCCGTCGATCAGAACGCGATCAGCTTCGCCGCCGGCAGCTCGATCTCGACCGGCCGGCCGACCTCGATTCCGGCGCGCTCGAAGAAGCGGCTCGTGACGACCGCGCGGACCTGGCGCTCGCCGCCGGGCGTGCGCAAGGTCAGGCGCACGCTGTCGCCGAGCGCGAGCGCGCGCTCGAGCACCATCGGCAGCACGCCGGCACCCGCACCGCGCCCGGCCTTGACGACGACGACATCGCCGGCCGCGATGCCCCAGCGCAGCGTCTGCCCGACCTGCAGCGCGGCGGCCATCGGCAACGTGACGCGCGCCGCGTTGGTCCACTCGACCGCGACCTCCTGCCGCGCCGCATCGACCGCGACGACGCTCGACTCGAACAGGTTGCCGAAACCGACCAGGCGCGCGACCTCGACCGTCGCGGGCCGGCGCATCACGTCGGCCGGCGTGCCCTGCTGCAAGGTCGTGCCGCGGCGCAGCACGACCATCCGGTCGGCGAGCAGCTGGGCCTCGAGCAACGAATGCGTGACCAGCACGACCGGGATGCGCAGCCCGACGCGCAGCTCGGCGAGCTCTTCGTAGAGGCGTTCGCGCGTCGTCTGGTCGACCGCGGCGAACGGCTCGTCGAGCAGCAGCACCTCGGGCTCGCGGACCAGCGCGCGCGCGAGCGCGACGCGCTGCTGCTGGCCGCCTGAAAGCTGCGCCGGCCGGCGCGCCTCGAGTCCGGTCAGGTTGACGCGGGCGAGCGTCGCACGGGCGCGTTCGCGGCGCTCGGCGCGCGGCAGCCGGTGCAGCGTCTCGGCGACGTTGTCGAGCACCGACAGATGCGGAAAGAGCGCATAGCTCTGGAACACGATCCCGACATTGCGCCGCCGCGCGTCGCGATAGACGCCGCTCTCGCTGTTCTGCCACTCGTGGCCGCCGACCACGACGCGGCCGCGCTCGACCCGCGCGAGGCCGGCGATCACGCGCAGGATCGTCGACTTGCCCGAGCCCGACGGGCCGACCAGCGCGAGCAGCTCGCCGGGCGCGCAGGCAAGCGTCGCATCGAGCGGGATCGGCCGCTGCTGGCGCAGCTGCACGTCGAGCATCAGAACACCCGCGAGCCGCGGCGCGGGCCGCCGAGCCACGCGCTCGCGAGCAGGGTCGCCAGCGAGATGCCGAGCAGGGTCGCCGACATCACGCCGGCGGCGTGCATGTCGAAGGCCTGGACCCGGTCGTAGATCGCGATCGCGATCGTCTTCGTCTCGGCCGGGATGCTGCCGCCGACCATCAGCACGACGCCGAACTCGCCGAGCGTGTGCGCCGCGGTCATGATCGCCGCGGTCAGCACGCCGGGCCACGCGAGCGGCAGCTCGATTCGCCACAGCGTGCGCCAGCGCGTCAGTCCGCAGGCCTTCGCGGCATCGAGCACATCGGCCGGGATCGACGCGAACGCGCGCTGCATCGGCAGCACCGCGAACGGAATGTTGAAGACGATGCTCGCGGCGAGCAGCCCGGCGAACGAGAACGCGAGCGGCCGGCCGACGAGCTGCTGATAGAACGCGCCGAGCGGCGACGCCGCGCCCATCCCGTTCAGCAGATAGAAGCCGAGCACGGTCGGCGGCAGCACCAGCGGCAATGCGAGCGAGGCCTCGACCAGCATCTTCCAGCGCCGCTCCGAATAGGCGAGCCAACGCGCGAGCACGACCGCCGCCGGCAGCAGCAGCGCCGCGGTCGATCCGGCGAGCCACAGCGAGACGCGCAGCGCTTCCCAATCCATCGCCGCTACTCGCCCGGCAGCGCGAAGCCGTAGCGTTTCAGCACCGCGCGCGCCACCGGCTGCTGCAGATAGTCGTACAGCGCCGCCGCGGCCATGCCGGCGCGGCGCGTCAGCACCATGCGCTGGCGCAGCGGCCGGTGCAGCGATTCCGGAATCACGACATGGCGCCCGGCTTCGGCGAACGCCGGCGACAGCGCCAGCGACAGCGCGAAGATGCCGCCCTGCGCCGAGCCCGACAACGCGAACTGCGCCGCCTGCGAGACGTTCTCGCCGAGCACGAGCTTCGGGTAGATCGCGCTCCACAAGCCCTTCGCGGTCAGCGCTTCGCGCGCCGCGAGGCCGTACGGCGCATGCTCCGGATTCGCGATCGCGAACTTGACGACGCGGCCGTCCTGCAGCGCGCGGCCGAGGTCGGCGAGCGCGTCGTCGGGGACGAGCGGCGAGCCGCGCGGCGCGAACAGCACGATGCGGCCGGTCGCGTACAGCGCGCCGCGGTCGCGTGTCAGGCCGGCGTCGGCGAGCTGGAACACGAACGCCTCGTCGGCCGACAGGAACAGGTCGAACGGCGCGCCTTGCCGGATCTGCGCCTGGAAGTTGCCCGACGAGCCGTAGGTGACGCGGGCCCGGCGTCCGGTCTGCACCGTGTACAGCGCGAGAACCTCGTCGAGCGCGAACTTCAGGTCCGACGCCGCGGCGATCGTCGGCACGTCGATCGTCGGCGCTTCCTGTGCGTGGATCGGACCGGCCGATGCCAGGCAGACCGCCATCAGCCAAGCCTTCCACATCTCGCGTCCTTCGCTTGTCGGCATCCGCGGCTCGCGCCGCTTCGAGCACCGGCACCCCGCACCGCGCGCAACGCATACGATCCGGATCGACACGAACCGCATCGACACAAACCGCATCGACACGAACCGCATCGATATGTTTATTAAAACATATCGATCAATCGCGGATCAGCGTATCGAAATGGTCGACGTCCTTGACGATGGCTTTGAGCGCGCGCCGCTCCATCGCCCGATAGCGCCGCACGACATCCTGGCCGAGCGGCGTCAGCTGCGCCCCGCCGCCGCGCGCGCCACCCTTCGCGCTCTCGACCAGCGGCTCTATGAAGTGTGCGTTCATGCTGTCGACCAGTTGCCACGCGGTTCGATAGCTCATTCCCATCGCCTGGCTAGCCTGACTGATCGAGCCGAGCTCGGCGATCAGCTCGAGCAACGCGACCTTGCCGGGTCCGAGCGCGACACCATGCTTGAGCTGGAGGCGGAAATTGGGCTCCGGCTGGACGCGACGCCTGGGCATTGAGAGGGCTGCTTCAGATCACGATCGGCCGCGCGCGCTCACTTGCGCTCGCCGCGACGGCGCCCCGAGAACATCGTCCACCAGACGATCAGCACCAGCGCAACGAGTGCGCCGAGGGCTTCCAGCAAAATCAACCACATGTCCTATGCCCTTCGAGGTGCCGGAGCCGCGCTGTCTGCGGCGATTCTAGGGTTCGTCGGCGCGTGCTCGACCGCGCCGCAGCGCACGCCAGCGCCGGTCGAGAGCCGCCGTGCCGGCTCGGCGCCGACGGTCGCCGCGCCCGACGCGACGACCACGCCGGCGCCGACAGGGGCGCCGATCCTGCGCGCCCGTTCGCGCTGGGTCCCGGCGCGCTGGAGCGACCTGCCCGGCTGGGAAAGCGATCGAAGTGCCGAGCTCTGGGGCGCGTTCCTGCGGGGCTGCGAGCGCCCGCAACCGGCGTGGGCGCCGCTCTGCACGCGAGCCCGCGCGGACTCTTCGGCGCTGACCGATGCGGCGACGCGAGCGTGGCTGCAAGAGCGCCTGCAGCCGTACCGCATCGAAACGCAGGACGGCGTCGGCGAGGGCCTGATCACCGGCTATTTCGAGCCGCTGGTCGAAGCCTCGCGCGTGCGCCGAAAGGGCTACGAGACGGCACTCTATGCGCCGCCCGCCGATCTCGCGGCGCGGCGCCCGTACTGGACGCGCCAGCAGCTCGACAGCCTGCCGGCCGCGCAGGCCGCGCTGCAGGGCCGGCAGATCGCCTATGTCGCCGATCCACTCGATGCCTTGATCCTGCAGATCCAGGGCACGGGACGGCTGCAGGTCACCGAGGCCGACGGCAGCCGGCGCCTTGTCCGCGTCGCGTTCGCCGGCCACAACGATCAGCCGTATCGATCGGTCGGGCGCTGGCTCGCCGAACGGGGCGAGCTGAGGCTCGAGCAGGCGTCGTGGCCGGCGATCCGCAGCTGGGCCGCCGCGCATCCGCAGCGCGTCAACGAGTTGCTGTGGAGCAACCCGCGCTTCGTCTTCTTCCGCGAAGAGCCGCTGCCCGATCCGCAGCTCGGGCCGAAGGGCGCGCAGGCGGTGCCGCTGACGCCAGGACGCTCGATCGCGGTCGATCCGCAGAGCATTCCGTACGGCACGATCGCGTGGCTCGACACGACCGAGCCGCTGTCGAACACGCCGCTGCGCCGCGCGGTGATGG
>JBDTXV010000213.1:0-4999 GCA_040006015.1 Caldimonas sp. | reverse complement strand
TACGGGGTGGTCACTTCAATTCGGCAGCAGGCTGCCAGCCGGCACAACGACCGCGCCGGTGTTGCCCGGCGTGACCCACAACAGCCGTATCGTCGCCGTGCCGTTGCCTTCCCAATACTCGACGACGATCGTCGCCTGCTCGCCTGCGCCGAGGTTGAACGGGGCGCTCGTGTCCGGCGTTCCGGCCGAATGCGACTGCCAGTGGTCGATCAGCAACGCGCCGTTGACCCATACACGTACGCCGTCGTCGGCCAGGGTCTGCATGCGATAGCTGCCGTTGGCCGGGGCCACCAGGCGACCGTTCCAGCGCGTCGAGAAGTTCTTCTTCGCGACGCTGCCGTCCGGCCCGCCGCCGTTCCAACTGAAGTCGACCGCCTCGACGCGCGTCAGCACCGGCGTGCCGGAGAGCGACGTGTTGTTGTAGTAGCGGCCGGTCAGGCCGATGCCGTTGCCGGCCGGTGCCGGCGCGGCGGCCTCGTCGACGCCGATCTCCTTCAGGTAGGCGACCAGCATCGTCAGGTCGGCATCGCCGATGGAGACGTTGTTGTGCGCGCGGATCGCCGCCTCGAGCGTCGGCGCCGAGCCGTCGTGCAGGTACGGCGCGGTGGCCCAGACATCGCGCAGCGTCGGGATGTCGATTCTGGTCAGCGGCCCGAACAGCCGCGAGCCGCTGGACGGCTTGATCGTGCCCACGTTGGCCGACGTGTTCAGCCCGCTGCCGGTGAACGCCACGCCGCTGTGGCAGGCCGCGCAGTTCATCGACGTGAACACCGACTTGCCGGTTGTCGCGTTGGCCGACAGCGCGGATGCGCTCGGGCGCGCCGGCGCCGGCGCGAACGTGTTCAGCGACGCGACGAACGCGGCCAGCGCGTCGAGGTCGGTCGACAGCCCGGCCTTCGGGTCACCGAGCGGCGCGTTGCGCGTGCCGGCGGCGAACGCAGCGTCGCTCATCAGCCCGGTGCCACCGGCGAGCCCGCGGATCTGGCCTTCGAAGTCTTGCACCTCGTCGAAGTTGTTGCTCCAGTGCAGGAAGCCTTGGCCCATGCCCGCGCGGCCGCGCAGCGCGATCGTGTTGCGCAGGCCTTCGCCCTGGCCGGTCAGGTCCCAGACGCGGCCATCGTGACCGCCGTCGTTGTGGCAGCTCGCGCAGCTCAGGTAGCGGTCGCGCGCGAGGCGCGGGTCGCGTGCGTCGTAGAACAGCCGCTTGCCGGTGAGCAAGTTGGCGGCGAGCTTCTCGGTCGACCGCGTTCAGCGTCGCGAGCAGCGGCACGCTGTACTGGCCACTCTGCAGCAGCGGCGCGAGGTCGTAGACGCCCACCGTGCGGTCCATGAAGTTGTTGACGTACAGCTTCAGCCCATCGGCCGAAATCGCGAGACCTTGCGGCGCGCGGCCGACGTCGAAGCGCAGCACCTCCGCGTGCGAGAACGCGTTGACCACCGCGACCTCGCGGCTGGTCTCGAGCGCGACGAACAGATAGACGCCGTGCGGCTCGTAGACCGCCGCGCTGGCAACGCTCGCGTTGTCGTGGTCGATGCGCGAGGCGAGGTCCTCGCTGTTCGCGGCGAGGTCGATGCGCGAGCTGATCGCGCGCACCGTGTTCTGGAAGTTCAGCGCGGTGCCGTCGCGCAGCGTGCCGCGTTTCACGTTGTCCTGCTTCGAGGGCACGTAGGCCTGGGTGCCGTCGGGCGAGATCACCGCGGCGCCGAGATAGTTCGGGATGCCGCGGCCCTGGGTCTCGGTGTCGGGCTTGTCGCTGTGCTGCAGCACGATTGTGCGGGTCAGGGCCAGCGATGCCGCGTCGAGCTGCAGGACTTCGCCGCCGGTGCTCGCGGTCGGCGCGATCGTCGCGGTGCTCTCGCCCGGCAGCGGCGGCGTCACGAAGCGCGAGACGTACAGCCGCGTGCCGTCGCCGCTGATCGAGAGGTGCCGCGCGTTCGGGCCGATCACGCCGCTGCCGGTCTGCGCGTAGGTCGTCGTGTCGAACCTCAGGACCTGGCCGCCCGCTTCGAGCGCGACGTACGCGGTGTTCGCGACCGGCGACATCACGATGCCGAACGGCTGCGAGCCGCGCGCCAGCGTGATCGTGCGCGTGACCGCGCGCGTGGACGGATCGATCACGCTGAGGCTGCCGCCTTGCTTGGCGGCGACCCAGATCATGCCGTTGGGCGCGCGCGCGATCGAACGCGGCGCGGTGCCGACCGCGACCTCGGCGAGCTTGCCGAACGTCACCGCGTCAAACACGCCGACGCTGTCGTTGTCCTGGTTGACGACCCACACCCGCGGGTTCGCGCCGGACGGGTTCTCGATCAGCAGGTTGCTCGACGCGGCCGGCGGCTTCGCGGTGGCCGGCAGGTAGATGGCCTGGATGACGCTGGTGCTGCGCACCTGCCCGCTGTCGTCGGTGACGCTGACGGTGACCACGTAGGTGCCCGGGCTCGCGTACGTGTGCGTGGCGCTGGACGAGGTCGACCACGCGGTGTCCGGCGTGCCGTCGCCGAAGTTCCACTTGTACAGCAGGTTGCTGCCGCCGCTCGCACTGGCACTGTAGATCGCGACGCCGTTGGTGACGACGAAGGTCGGCGCCGGCAGGCTGTTGAGCGTCAGCGGTGCCGAGCCCTGCGTCGTCCACGCGAACGAGGCCGTCGCGGTGTTGATGCCGTCGGTCGCCGAGGCGACCACGCTGTAGCTGCCCGCGGTCGTGGACGTGCCGGTGATGTGGCCGCTGCTCGCATTGATCGCCAGGCCAGGCGGCAGGCCGGTCGCGGCGTAGCTCAGCACGTCGCCGTTCGGATCGCTCGCACTCAGCGCGAGGTCGACTGCGGTGCCGACGGCGGTGGTCTGCGCGCCCGGGTTCGTCAGCACCGGCGTGATCGCCGGGTTCGGGTTGCTCGCGATGCCCATGCGGATAATCTTGCCGACCGATGGCACGCCCGCTTCGTTGAAGACGAACAGTAAATAGAAGCCTGGCGGCGCCTCGCCGGCATGCGTCGGCGCCTGCACCGTGACGTGCGTCCCGCTTGCGTTGAAGGTTAGGTCCAGGAAGCGCTGGTCCATGTTGAAGCTGTGCGACATCGACCCGGTCTTGACAAGCGTGACGCGGCTGACGCTCGCCGAGTTGGCCGTGACGTCCAGCCCGAAGGTCTTGCCGATGTCGATCCACGTCGGCGCATTGGCGACTGCCGGTCGCGGCGCGCGCGTGCGGTTGGCGGTGAACAGGTACGGCGGGTAGTAGATCTCGGCGTTCAGGTTGTTCTTGTTCGGGTCGGTGGTCATCGTCGGCGAAGTTGCGCCGCCGCCGGTGACGAGCACGCTGCCGTCGGGCAACAGCAGTGCGTTCGAGTGGTACAGGCGCATCATCTGCGCCACCGCGCCCTGGTGCCATTGGCCGGTGGCCGGGTCCCAGGTCTCGGCGATGTTGTTGTAGCCGGTCGATTCGCCGGCCACGGCGCTGCCGCTGGTCGCGACGACCTTGCCGTCGGGGAGCACGGTCGCGTTGACCCAGGCGCGCGTGCTGGACATCGTCTGCGTCTGAGTGACGACCGGGCTACCGCTGGTGATGTCGATCGTGTACGCGCCGTTCGAGTTGCCGCCGATCTGCAGGATGCGGCCGGGCCGGTACATCGCGGTGCTCGAGTACCAGCCGCCGCTGTACGCCGTGTTGAAGGTGCCGAGCATCGTGATCGTGCCGCTGCCGGTCGTATCGACCCGGTACATCTGACCGTTGCCTGGGTCGTAGCCGAAGACCCGGCCGTCGGGCGCGACGAAGTTGCGCGGGAACGAGGTGCCGAGTGCGCTCGTGTTGATTCCGCTCATCAGGCGGAACGAGCCGTCGAGGCCGCGGATCTCGGGCCGGTCGCCGCCGCCGGAGCCGCCCTGGATGTATGTCTCGCCGTTGATCAGCGTGATCGAGCTCGAGTACCAGCGCTGGCGGTTCATGTTGATGCCGCGGGTCAGCGACACGCTCGCACTGTCGTACAGATTGCTGTTGTTGTTCGGGCCGTTGGTGGTCTGCGTGCCCGTCCAGACATCGCCGCCGGCGATGAAGAGGTTGCCGCTCTGCGGCAGCAGCACCTGCGAGCTGCAGAAGATGTCGGTGCCGGTCGTGTTGTCCAGCGTCAGGTGGCCGGCGTCGGGCGCGCCGGTGCTGTCCCAGACGTCGTAGTTCGCATGGCCGGTCTGCAGACCGGCGAGGTCCGAGCCGTAGGTCATCACGCGGCCGTCGGGCAGCAGCGCCGAATGCACCGAGATCAGCGGCCACGGGTAGACCGGCGACCACATGCCGTTGATGTTCGCGTCGGCCGGGATCAGGGTCGGCGGCGCGAACTCGGCAGCCTTCATGCGCTTGGCGTCGCCGCTGGCCGCAGTGGTCCCGCTGGTGCCCTGGGCGGTCGGTGAGTCGGACCGGCTGTCGCTGCCGCCGTCTCCGCCGCCGCACGACATCAACAAAGCCGCAACGGGCCACCAAGCCGCACGCCGGCCGGCACGACCAAGTCGGTCCATGGCTCACCCCCTCTCGGGCCGCGACGGCCGTCTGTAATTAGTAACGAAGGGTTCCGCATCGAACCGCGATTTGGAATCCCGCGAACTTGGGGCGGGTTTGTCTGAATGGATTTATCTCGTTCGATCACTCCGCTTCGAGGATGGCCGCGATGATCTTGAGCTCGCCGCCGCAGTTCGGGCAGTGTTCGATATCTCCACGAAGCGCCAGGAAGCCGCCGGTCGTCAACGTCGCTTCTTGGCCGATTGCGTCAGTAGCCGGACGACCGCTACCCGGCCGCTTGGTCTCAACTTTGGCTGACAGGCACCGTGATCGCGAACGCGAGCGGCGCAGCCCGACCCATCGGCGACGTTCGAGATCCGAATCGCGGCACGTAAAGCAGACTTCGAACCATTCAATCGCGACCCGGAATGGATCGGTGTACTCGCTATCGACGGCGCCAGGATTCTTTATGGCCATCGCCGGTTGCCAAAGGGCTCCGATCCTATTCGGACAGCCGG
>JBDTXV010000212.1:0-5008 GCA_040006015.1 Caldimonas sp. | reverse complement strand
CGAACGTGTCGCAGCCCTTGCCCTTGTCCCAGGTGCCGCCGCGCTCGAGCTGGTATTCGCGCTCGGAGACGTCGTTGACGACGCAGTAGCCGGCGACGTATTTCAGCGCGTCGGCCTGCGTGACGTAGCGCGCCTTCGAGCCGATCACGACGCCGAGCTCGACCTCCCAGTCGCTCTTCACCGAGCCTTGGGGCAGCACGACCGGGTCGTTGCAGCCGACCAGCGCGCTGGTCGGCTTCATGAAGATGATCGGCTCCTTCGGAATCGGGCTGCCGGTCTCGGCCGCATGGTCCGAGTAGTTCAGGCCGATGCAGATGAACTTGCCCATCCCGCTCCACGGCGGCGCGATCCGGCCCGGCTTCGCGACGATCGGCAGCGTTCCCAGATCGAGGCGGCGCAGGCGCTCGAGGCTCTTCGGCTCGAGCGTCGCCGCGGTGATGTCGGGCAGCACGCCGGACAGGTCGTGGACCTGGCCGTGGTCGTCGACCAGTGCGGGCTTCTCGGCGCCCTTGGCGCCATGGCGCATCAATTTCATCTGCTAGTCCTCGTGAGTGGATCGGTATGTGAAGGTGAGAGGGATGTCGTCGATCGAATGCAAACGGCTCAGTTCGACCAGCCGCCGTCGATCAGCTGCGAGGTGCCGGTCGTGAAGGCCGATTCGTCGGACGCGAGATAGACCGCGAGCGCGGCGATCTCTTCGGTGCGCCCGAGCCGGCCCATCGGCTGGCGCCCGACGAACGCGGCCTCGACCTGCGCCAGCGTCTGGCCGCTCGCCTTCGCCTGCTCGGCGATGCGCTCGCGCAGCGACGGCGACTCGATCGTGCCGGGGCAGATCGCGTTGCAGCGCACGCCGCGGGTGATGAAGTCGGCCGCGATCGATTTCGTCAGCCCGATCACCGCGGCCTTCGTCGTTGCATAGACGAAGCGGTTCGGCACGCCCTTGATGCTCGACGCCGCCGACGACACGTTGATGATCGAACCGATGCCCTGAGCGAGCATGCCGGGCAGCGTCGCGCGGATCAGCCGGTACATCGAGCGCACGTTCAGGTCGAACGAGAAATCCCAGGCCGCCTCGTCGCAATCGAGGATCGTGCCGGCGTGGACGAAACCGGCGCCGTTGAAGAGCACGTTGATCGCGCCGATCTCGGTCGCGAGCGCGTTGACCGCGAGCGCGTCCGTCACGTCGAGACGCTTCGCGCTGACGCCTGCAATGCGCCCGAGCTCGGCGAGCGCCGCCTCGTTGATGTCGGTCGCGATCACCTTCGCGCCTTCGCGCGCGAACGCTTCGGCGGTCGCGCGGCCGATGCCCTGGCCGGCGGCGGTTACGAGGGCAATCTTGCCGGCGAGTCGGTTCGTCATCGCTGTCCTTTGAAATCGAATCCGGAGTGTGCCAGTGCGCTGCGTGCGTGCGTTTTTCGTCCGTAGTCGGCTGCGCGTGGCCGGCTCAGGCGGTCCGGCGTGCTGCCGCGCGGCGGCGCGCGACCGGTGCCGCGGCGGTGCGCTGCCGCGTCCAGCTGGCGGTGAAGCGGTCGTGCGAGCGCGCGAGATGGAGCGCCATCGTGGCGCGCGCGGCATCGGCCGAGCCGTTCGCGATCGCGTCGATGACCGCGCGGTGCTCGTCGATCGCGAGCTGCCAGCTCGCGGCCGTCTCGAAGTGGCTGCCGAGCTGCGCGAACAGCGGGTTGCGGCGCTCGTCCCAGAGCTCGCCGACGATGCGCAGCAGCACCGAGTTGTCCGATGCCGCGGCGATGCGGACGTGGAACAGCCGGTCGCCGCGCGTCGGCATCCGGCGCTCAGCGACCTCAGCCTCCATGATCTCGACCGATTCGCGCAGGCCGGCGATCTGCGCCGGCTTCATGAGGCGCGCGGCATGCGCGGCGAGCTCGCTTTCGATCAGCTGGCGCGCCCGGATCGTTTCGAGCGGGCCTTCGCCGCCGACCTCTCGCTTCGCGTCGGCGGCGCGGACATAGATGCCCGAACCCATCCGCACCTCGATCAAGCCTTCGACTTCGAGCGCGATCAGCGCCTCGCGCACCGACGGCCGCGAGACGCCGAGCTGCAGCGCGAGGTCGCGCTCCGGCGGCAATCGCTTGCCGACCGCGTATTCGCCGCTGCCGATCAGCGCGCGCAACTGATCGGCGATCTGGCGATAGAGGCGGCGCGGTTCGATGGCGTGGATCGGCACCGCTCGATTGTCGACGCACCGAACAGATTGGTCAATTGGTCTTACCACTTTCGTTAAGAATAATTTACGCGCGACACCGAAGTCGCGGGGTGGTTCGCCTCCGACACTCCTCGCAGCGGCCGCGAACGCAGCCGGGTCGATAAGCTTCGGCGCACAGGGCGCCCGCTGTCCGGCATCGGCTTGCGCCTGGAGGTTTCCGGCGCGGCCCGCTTCACCGACGACGCCATGCAAGCCAAGAAAGAAGAAATCACCGAGCCCAATTCCGCCCCCCCGACCGCGCCGCGCCGGCGCTGGCGTGGCACCGTCGTCGCGCTGCTCTCGTTGCTCGCGCTCGGCGCGCTGGCCTGGTGGCTGACCCATCGTGATCCGGCCGCGGCCGCAGCGGGCGCTCCTTCGGGCGCCGGTTCCGGAGGACCGGCCGGCGCGGGAGGCCGAGGCGGCCGCGGCGGCGCGTCGAGCACCGTAGCGGTCGCCACGGCGCGCACGCTCGATCTGCCGGTCTTCCTCGACGCGCTCGGCACCGTGACGCCGGCGGTCACCGTGACGGTGCGCCCGCAGGTCTCGGGCGTCGTCACGCAGGTGCTGTTCGCCGAGGGGCAGATGGTCAAGAAGGGCCAGTTGCTCGCGACGATCGATCCGCGCGCGTTCGAGATCGCGCTGCAGCAGGCGACCGGCGCGCGGCTGCGCGACGAGGCCCAGCTCGAGAACGCCCGCCTGACATTGCAGCGCTACCGCACGCTGCTCGGCCAGGATTCGATCGCGCGCCAGGACGTCGACACGCAGGCCGCGCTCGTCAAGCAGCTCGAAGGCACCGTGACGATCGACCGCTCGGCCGAAGGGAGCGCACGGCTGAACCTCGGCTACAGCCGGATCGCCGCGCCGGCGAGCGGCCGGATCGGGCTGCGGCCGATCGATGCCGGCAACTACATCGGCGCCGGCGACACGAACGGCATCGCGGTGATCACGCAGCTCGCGCCGATCGATGTCGAGTTCGCGGTGCCGCAGGATCGCGTGCCCGAAATCCAGCAGCGCGTCGCCGACGGTGCGAAGCTGCCGGTGACCGCGCTCGACCGGACGCGCACGCGCACGCTCGACCAGGGCGCGTTCTCGACGCTCGACAACCAGGTCGACACGCAGACCGGCACCGTGAAGGCGAAGGCGCGCTTCGCGAACGCCGGCGTCACGTTGTTCCCGAACCAGTTCGTCAACGTGCAGCTGCTGCTGCGCTCGATCGCGAACGCGATCGTCGTGCCGGTGACCGCGCTGCGCCACGGCACGAACGGCGACTTCGTCTACGTGCTGCGCGACGATCGCAGCGTTAGCGTGCGTCCGGTAGTGCGCGGCCAGGCCACCGTCGACGTCGTCGCGATCACGTCGGGCCTCGCGGTCGGCGAACAGGTCGTCACCGAAGGCGGCGACCGGCTGAAGGACGGCGCCCGCGTGCAGCTCGCTAGCGACCGGCCGGCCGAGGCCGCATCGGGCGCCGGCGGCGGCCGGCGCGGCGGCGCATCGGGAGCGGCGCGCGGCTACGGTGCGCCGGGGGCCGAGCGCGGCGCATCGGCCGCCGACCGCGGCGACGCCGCCTCGGCCGTCTTATCCGAAGGCCGCCGCGGCTCCGGTCCGCGCCGCGGCCGCGCCGGGAGCGACGCCCCGAGCTGAGCGCGATGAGCCCGTCGCGTCCTTTCATCATGCGACCGGTAGCGACTTCGCTGCTGATGCTCGCGATCGTCCTCGCCGGGCTGGTCGGCTTCCGCTTCCTGCCGCTCGCGGCGCTGCCGCAGGTCGACTATCCGACGATCCAGGTGCAGACGCTGTACCCGGGGGCGAGCCCCGAGGTGATGAGCCACACCGTGACCGCGCCGCTCGAGCGCCAGTTCGGGCAGATGGCAGGGCTGCAGCGGATGAGCTCGACCAGCGCGGCCGGCGTCTCGATCGTCACGCTGCAGTTCACGCTCGGGATGACGCTCGACATCGCCGAGCAGGAAGTGCAGGCCGCGATCAATGCCGGCGGCTCGCTGCTGCCGGCCGACCTGCCGGCGCCGCCGGTCTATGCGAAGGTCAACCCGGCCGATGCGCCGGTGCTGACGCTCGCGATCACCTCGGACACGCTGCCGCTGACCGAGGTCCAGAACCTCGTCAACACGCGCGTCGCGCAGAAGATCAGCCAGGTCAGCGGTGTCGGCCTGGTCACGCTGAGCGGCGGGCAGCGCCCGGCGGTGCGGATCCAGGCCGACACGCAGGCGCTCGCGTCGTACGGCATCGGCCTCGACACGTTGCGCACCGCGATCGCATCGGCGAACGCGAACAGCGCGAAGGGCAGCTTCGACGGCCCGCGTCGCGCCTACACGATCAACGCGAACGACCAGCTGCTGACGGTCGACGATTACAAGAGCCTGATCGTCAGCTACAAGAACGGCGCGCCGGTCCGCCTCGCGAATGTCGCGCAGGTCGTGCAGAGCGCCGAGAACACGCGGCTAGGCGCGTGGGCCGGCAGCGGCGCGCAACTGCATCCGGCGATCATCCTGAACGTGCAGAGGCAGCCCGGCGCGAACGTGATCGCGACGGTCGATGCGATCAAGAGCCGCCTGCCGGAGCTGCAGGCCGCGTTGCCGACGAGCCTGAAGTTCGAGGTGCTCGCCGACCGGACCACCGGGATCCGAGCGTCGGTCGAGCATGTCGAGATCGAGCTCGTGCTCGCGGTCGTGATGGTCGTGCTGGTGATCTTCGCGTTCCTGCGCAGCCTGCGCGCGACCGTGATCGCGAGCATCGCGGTGCCGATCTCGCTGATCGGCACCTGCGGCGCGATGTACCTGCTCGGCTACA
>JBDTXV010000211.1:0-5019 GCA_040006015.1 Caldimonas sp. | reverse complement strand
TAGCCGCCGTTGATCGTCACCGGCATCGTCGGCGCGTGCGGGAAGACGAAGCGCACCGGGCCGACCTTGCGGAGGTCGAGCTGTTCCGCAATCGGCACGAAATCGTTGCCGTCGGCGCCGAGACCGTGCAACACGACGATGCTGGCGGTCGGATTCGGGCCGGTCTCGAGCTCGATCGGGTCAAGGGACATTGCAGACTTTCCAAAAAGATTGCGTCCGAAGCGGACGCAAACCCAGTCTACTCAAAGGTCGAAGTCGTAGTCGATCACGAGCGGCGCGTGGTCGCTGAAGCGTTGCTCCAGATAGATGTGTTCGCTGCGCGCCTTGGCCGCGATCCCCGCCGTCGCCAGGTGATAGTCGATGCGCCAGCCGACGTTCTTCGCACGGGCCTGGCCGCGACTGCTCCACCACGTGTACTGCTCGGGCTGCGGGTTCAGTGTCCGGAACACGTCGACCAGACCGATGTCGTCGAGCAGAGCCGTCATCCACGCGCGTTCTTCCGGCAGGAAACCGCTGTTCTTGCGATTGCCCTTCCAGTTCTTCAAGTCGATCTCGTGATGGGCGATATTGATGTCGCCGACCAGGATCAGCTCGCGCTCACTCGCGAGCCGACTCAGGTGCGGTGCCATCAACGCGAGAAAGCGGAACTTGGCTTGCTGGCGGTGCTCGCCGCTCGAGCCGCTCGGGAAATAGCAGCTGACGATGCTCAGCTTCGGCGAATGGCGCCGCTTCGGATCGTCGAAACGGACTTCGACGTAGCGGCCCTCGGCGTCGAATTCGGCGTCGCCGATGCCGCAGACAACACCGGTCGGAACATGCCGCGTATAGAGGCCGACGCCCGAATAGCCCTTCTTGTCGGCATAGTGGAAGTGGCCGGTGAGGCCGGCGACGCGGTCGAAGCGACCGAGGACGGTGTCGGCCTGGGCCTTGACTTCCTGCACCCCCATACAATCCGCCGCGACGCCTTCGGCCCAGGCCTCGAGGCCCTTGGCGGCAGCCGAACGTATGCCGTTCAGGTTCAACGAAACGAGACGGAACATTCGATTCCCGATGGACACCCAGGGCAGCGCGAATCTCGCGCAGGAATTCGTGAAGTTCGCCGTCGAATCCGGCGTGCTGCGCTTCGGTCAGTTCAAGACCAAGGCGGGTCGGCTCTCGCCGTATTTCTTCAATTCCGCGCTGTTCGACGACGGCGCGAAGCTGATGCGGCTGGGCGAATTCTATGCACGCCGGCTGCTCGCATCGGGGCTCGAGTTCGACATGCTCTTCGGCCCGGCCTACAAGGGAATCACGCTGGCTGCCGCGACCGCCGTCGAACTCGCACGGCTTGGCTGCAACGTGGCGTTCGCCTACAACCGCAAGGAGGCGAAGGCGCACGGCGAAGGCGGACTGCTCGTCGGTGCGCCTCTCGCCGGGCGCGTCGTGATCGTCGACGACGTGATCACCGACGGCGCCTCGAAGCGCGAGTCGGTCGAGCTGATCCGCGGCGCCGGTGCCGAACCCGCCGCGGTGCTGATCGCGCTCGACCGCATGGAGCGCGGCGGCAACGCCGACGAGCTTTCGCCACATTCTGCCGTCGACGATTTCACGCGCGACCACGGGATCGCCGTCCATTCGATTGCAACGCTTTCCGACTTGCTGCAATATTTGGATTCGGGTGTCGATTCGACGCTCTCCACGCACCGGTCCGCAGTCATTGCGTACCGTCAACGCTATGGAATCTGATCGAGAACTTGCCGGGGTCCGTATTGCATCGCGAACGATGCTGCTCGCGCTGTTGCTGGCGGCGACGCCGCTCACGTGGGCGCAGATGTCCGGATTCACCGGGCCGCGCATCTTTACCTGCGTCGATTCGAGCGGCAAGCGTCTGACTTCCGATCGCGTGATACCCGAGTGCTCGGCGCGAGAACAGCGCGTGCTGAACGCCGACGGCTCGGTCAAGCGCGTCGTCCGCCCGGTCCCCACCGAAGCCGAATACGCGGAAGCCGAAGCGCGCGAACGCGAAGCTGCCGCCGAAAGAGTCGCACGCCAGGATGCGATCCGGCGTGACCGCAGCCTGATGACTCGCTATCCGAACGAGGCCTCGCATCGGCGGGCGCGCGAAGCGGCGCTCGAAAGCGTGCGCCTGTCGGTACGCACTTCGGAGTCTCGCGTCAAGCTGCTGATGGCCGAACGCAAGCCCTTGCTCGACGAAGCGCAGTTCTATGCCGGCAAGGCCTTGCCGCTCAAGCTGAAAACCCAGCTCGATGCGAACGACGCCGCGCTGGACGCGCAACGCGTCTTGGTCCAGAACCAGCAATCCGAAGTGGCGCGGATCGAGGGCTATTACGACGCCGAGCTCGGTCGTCTCAGGAAGCTCTGGGCCGGGGTCCAGCCGGGCTCGCTCGGCACTTCGGTATCGCCGATGGCTGCCGCACTGGCGTCGGCCGCGCCGACGCCCAAAGACGCGACGCGATAGCCGGGTTCAGCCCAGCTTCTTCTTCAGCAACGCGTTGATCTGCTCGGGGTTGGCCTTGCCCCGGGTCGCCTTCATGGCCTGACCGACCAGCGCGTTGAACGCTTTCTCCTTGCCGGCGCGGTACTCGTCGACCGAGCGGGCATTGGCCGCAAGCACGGTGTCGACGACGCGCTCCAGTTCGGCGGAGTCGTTGACCTGCCTCAGGCCCTTCGACTCGATCAGCGCGTCGACATTCGTGGCGCTGTCCGTCCACAACGCGTCGAGCACCTGCCGTGCCGCGCTGTTCGATATCGTGCCGTCGGCGATACGTCCGATCAGCCGCGCGAGCATCGGCGGCGCGACCGGAACGTCCTCGAAGGCCAGACCTTCTGCATTGAGCCGGCGCGACATCTCGCCCATCATCCAGTTGGCGACGAGCTTCGCCGGGTGCGTCGCCGGTGCGGTCGAGCGCTCGTCGCTTTCGCCGGCAAGCGCTGCGACCGCCGCTTCGAAATAGCGCGCGGTCGCGCGGTTCATCGTCAACAGCGCAGCGTCGGGTCCGAGCAGCGAGTACTGGCGTTGGAAGCGTTCGGCCATCGGCCCCGGCAGCTCCGGCATCTCGGCGCGAATGCGCTCGATCCACTCCGGCGCGATCACGAGCGGCGGCAGATCCGGATCCGGGAAATAGCGGTAGTCGTGCGCATCCTCCTTGGTCCGCATCGCCCGCGTCTCGCCGCTCGCCGGGTCGAAGAGCACGGTCGCCTGGCGTACCGCGCCGCCGTCCTCGAGCAGGTCGATCTGCCACTGCACCTCGTAGTCGATCGCCTGCTGCATGAACTTGAAGCTGTTCAGGTTCTTGATCTCGCGCCGCGTGCCGAACGGGGCGCCGGGCCTGCGCACCGAAACATTGGCGTCGCAGCGAAAGCTCCCTTCCTGCATGTTGCCGTCGCAGATGCCGAGCCACGTGACGAGCGCATGCAGCGCCTTCGCGTATTCGGCCGCTTCGACGCTGGAGCGCATGTCGGGTTCGGTGACGATCTCGAGCAGCGGCGTACCGGCCCGGTTCAGATCGATCCCGCTTTGGCCCTGATAGTCCTCGTGCAGCGACTTGCCGGCGTCTTCCTCGAGATGGGCCCGCGTCAGATTGACCATGTGCGCCTCGCCGCCGACGAAGAACGAAACCCGGCCGCCTTGCACGACCGGGGTTTCGTACTGGCTGATCTGGTAGCCCTTCGGCAGATCGGGATAGAAGTAGTTCTTGCGCGCGAATATCGACAGCGGCGCGACGCCGCCGCCGACCGCGAGGCCGAAGCGGATCGCCCGTTCGACCGCGCCGCGGTTGAGCACCGGCAGCGTGCCGGGCAGTGCGAGGTCGACCGCCGACGCCTGCGTGTTCGGCGCGGCTCCGAATGTCGTCGACGCGCCGCTGAAGATCTTGGACCGCGTCGAAAGCTGTGCGTGGGTCTCGATGCCGATGACGACTTCGTAGCCGCGAACCAACGCCGCGCTGCTCATCGACGCGGCCTCGCGTCGGACGTCCATCGATCCGATGCGGACGGGTTCCTCGTGAAGCGGCGCAGCGGAAACTTCATCGCGATCAATACCCGGGCGGCGTGCGGCTGTGCCAGTCGGTCGCCTGCTGCAGCGCGTGCGCGGTGTGCAGCAGCATGCCTTCGTCGAAGTAGTTGCCGATCAGCTGCAATCCGACCGGCATCGCGCCTTCGCCGAAGCCGGCCGGCAGGCTCATTCCGGGCAGGCCGGCCAGACTCGCCGGCAGCGTGAAGATGTCGGCGAGGTAGTTCGCGACCGGGTCGTCGCTCTGGGCGCCGAGCTCCCAGGCCACGCTCGGCGCGACCGGGCCGGCGATCACGTCGCAGTCGCGGAAACAGGCCTGGAAGTCGTCGGCGATCATCCGCCGCAGCCTCTGCGCCTGCAGATAGTAGGCGTCGTAGTAGCCGTGACTCAGCACATAGGTGCCGATCATGATGCGGCGCTTGACCTCGGCACCGAACCCTTCGCTGCGGCTCTTCTTGTACATGTCGAGCAGGTCGTCGTACTGCGCGGCGCGATGCCCGTAGCGCACGCCGTCGAAACGGCTCAGGTTCGACGAAGCTTCCGCGGGGGCAATGATGTAGTAGACCGGGATCGACAGTTCGGTCCGCGGCAGGCTCACGTCGACCAGCTTGGCGCCGAGCCGCTCGCACTCGGCCAACGCGCTGCGCACCGCCCTTTCGACATCGCTGCGCAGCGCGGCCGGAAAGAATTCCCTCGGCAAGCCGATGCGCAGTCCCTTCAGCGGCTCGGCCGCGCTTGCACCCGCGCGTGGCGTGCGAAGGCCGGCGTGGAAATCCTGCGCCGGGCGCTCGGCGCTGGTCGAATCGCGCGGGTCGAAGCCGCTCATCGCGGAAAGCAGCAATGCGCAGTCCTCGGCACTGCGCGCGAGCGGGCCGGCCTGGTCGAGGCTCGACGCGAATGCAACCATCCCATAACGCGAGCAGACGCCGTAGGTCGGCTTGATGCCGGTGACGCCGGTGAAGCTCGCCGGCTGGCGGATCGAGCCGCCGGTGTCGGTGCCGGTCGCG
>JBDTXV010000210.1:0-5035 GCA_040006015.1 Caldimonas sp. | reverse complement strand
GTGCTCGACACGATGCGCGAGCTCGAGCGCCAGGGCTTCGAGGTCACCTATCTCGACGTCGAGGAAGACGGCCTCGTCGATCTCGAAAAGTTGAAGGCAGCGCTGCGCCCGGACACGATCCTGGTCTCGGTGATGTTCGTCAACAACGAGATCGGCGTGATCCAGGACATCCCCGCGATCGGCGCGCTGTGCCGCGAGCGCGGCATCATCTTCCACGTCGACGCGGCGCAGGCGACCGGCAAGGTCGCGATCGATCTGGCCAAGCTGCCGGTCGATCTGATGAGCCTGGCGTCGCACAAGACCTACGGTCCGAAGGGCATCGGCGCGCTTTACGTTCGCCGGAAGCCGCGGGTGCGGATCGAGGCGCAGATGCACGGGGGCGGCCACGAGCGCGGCATGCGCTCGGGCACGTTGCCGACGCACCAGATCGTCGGCATGGGCGAGGCCTACCGGATCGCCCGCGAGGAAATGGGCACCGAAATCGAGCGCGTGCGGATGCTGCAGCAGCGCCTGTTGAACGGCCTTGCAGACATCGAGCAGACTTTCGTCAACGGCAATCTCGAGCAGCGCGTCCCGCACAACCTGAACATCTCGTTCAATTTCGTCGAGGGCGAGTCGCTGATCATGGGCGTCAAGGGCATCGCGGTGTCGTCGGGCTCTGCCTGCACGTCGGCGAGCCTCGAGCCGAGCTATGTGCTGCGCGCTCTCGGCCGCAGCGACGAGCTCGCGCACTCGAGCCTGCGCATGACGATCGGTCGCTACACGACCGCCGAAGAGATCGACTACGTGGTCACGACCTTGAAGGATCGGGTCGCGAAGCTGCGCGACCTTTCGCCGCTGTGGGACATGTACAAGGAAGGCATCGACATCAGCACCATTCAGTGGGCGGCGCACTGAGCCGCCCCGATTCAGCAGGAGAAGCAAATGGCATACAGCGCAAAAGTCGTGGAGCACTACGAGAATCCGCGCAACGTCGGGTCGTTCGACAAGGGCGACGAGTCGGTCGGTACCGGCATGGTCGGTGCGCCGGCCTGCGGCGACGTGATGAAGCTGCAGATCAAGGTCAACCCCGAAACGGGCCTGATCGAGGATGCGAAGTTCAAGACCTACGGTTGCGGCTCGGCGATCGCGTCGAGCTCGCTCGTGACCGAATGGGTCAAGGGCAAATCGCTCGACGAGGCGTTGACGATCAAGAACACCCACATCGCGCAGGAGCTGGCGCTGCCGCCGGTGAAGATCCACTGCTCGATCCTCGCCGAAGACGCGATCAAGGCGGCGGTCGACGACTACCGGGCGAAAAAGCCGGTCGCGCACTGACGTCATGGCCGTAACCCTCACCGAAGCGGCGGCCCGCCACGTGACGCGCTATCTCGGCAAGCGCGGCAAGGGCGTCGGCGTGCGCCTCGGCGTCAAGACGACCGGTTGCTCGGGGCTTGCCTACAAGCTCGAATATGCCGACGAGCTGGCGCCCGAAGACGTCGTCTTCGAAGGTCACGGCGTCAAGGTGCTGATCGATCCGAAAAGTCTGCCGTATCTCGACGGCACCGAGCTCGACTTCGTCCGCGAGGGACTGAACGAAGGCTTCAGGTTCCACAACCCGCGCGAGAAGGATCGCTGCGGCTGCGGCGAATCGTTCCGCGTCTAGACGCCGCTGCGGATCGGGGCGCGGCCACTCGCCGCGCCTTTTTGTTTCCGCGCCGCGCATTCAACCGATGAAACTCGACAGCGACGACTTCGAACTGTTCGCGACCGAACGCCGCTTTGCGCAGAACCGTCCCGATCTCGACGCGCGCTGGCGCTTCCTGCAGGGCGAAGTGCATCCGGACCGCTTCGCGACGCACGGCGCCGCGGCGCAGCGCGTCGCGATGCAGTGGGCGATGCGCGTCAACGAGGCGTATCGACGCCTGAAGGATCCGCTGCAGCGCGCGGCCTATCTGTGCGAATTGAACGGCGCGCCGATCGATGCCGAGAACAACACCGCGATGCCGCCCGGCTTCCTGGTGCAGCAGCTCGAATGGCGCGAAGCGCTCGACGACGCCGACACGGCCGATCGAATCGGTGCGCTCGGCGACGCGGTTGCGGCGCACCGCCAGTCGATGCTCGCGCGCCTCGAGGCGCTGCTCGATCGCGAGCTCGACTTCACCGCCGCGGCGCAACAGGTGCGGGCGCTGATGTTCGTCGAGCGCTTTGCCCATGACGTCGAGCGGCGTCTCGAGGCGCTGGGACAATAGCGCATGGCCCTGCTGCAGATATCGGAACCGGGCGGCGCGCCGGACCCGCATCAGCGCCGCATCGCGGTCGGAATCGACCTCGGCACGACGCATTCGCTGGTCGCGTCGGTGCGCCACGGCATCGCCGAATGCCTGCCCGACGACAGCGGCCGCGTGATCCTGCCGTCTGCCGTGCGATACCTCGCCGACGGCCGGCGCGAGATCGGACGCAGCGCGCTCGCCGAAGCGGCGAACGATCCGGCCAACACGATCCTCTCGGTCAAGCGCTTCATGGGCCGCGGCCTGGTCGACATCGAAGGACGCGAGCGGCTGCCGTACGACTTCGTCGATGCGCCGGGAATGTTGCAGATCCGGACCGTCGCCGGCGTCAAGTCGCCGGTCGAGGTCTCGGCCGAGATCCTCGCGAAGTTGCGCCAGCGCGCCGAGGACACGTTCGACGACGACGTGTTCGGCGCGGTGATCACGGTGCCGGCGTATTTCGACGAAGCCCAGCGCCAGGCGACGAAGGACGCGGCGCGCCTCGCGAACCTCAACGTGCTGCGTCTGATCAGCGAGCCGACCGCGGCGGCGATCGCCTACGGCCTCGAGAACGCGTCCGAAGGGCTTTACGCGATCTACGACCTCGGCGGTGGCACCTTCGACATCTCGCTGCTGCGCCTGACGAAGGGCGTGTTCGAGGTCGTCGCGACCGGCGGAGATTCGGCGCTCGGCGGCGATGATTTCGATGCTGCGCTCGCCGCCTGGGCTCTGCACGAAGCCGGCGTCACCGCGGAAACGGCACAGGACAAACGCGCGGTGCTGGTCGCCGCGCGGGCGACGAAGGAAAAGCTCAGCGCGCACGACCATGCCGAACTCGCCTGTCCGCTCGCCGGCGGCGAGATTGCGGTGCGCGTGACGCGCGAGCGCTTCGAGGCGATCACGCGCGCACTGCTCGATCGAACCATCGCCGCGGTGGGCAAGGTCCTGCGCGACGCGAAGGCGACGAAGACCGAGGTCCAGGGCGTCGTGATGGTCGGCGGCGCGACGCGGATGCCGATGGTGCAGGCGGCGGTCGGCGCGTTCTTCGGCCAGGCGCCGCTGACGAACCTCAATCCGGACGAGGTCGTTGCGCTCGGCGCCGCGATCCAGGCCAACGCGCTGGCCGGCAACGCCGGCGCGGACGAGATGCTGCTGCTCGACGTGATCCCGCTGTCGCTCGGCCTCGAGACGATGGGCGGTCTGGTCGAACGCATCATCCCGCGCAACAGCACGATCCCGACCGCGCGGGCGCAGGACTTCACGACGTTCAAGGACGGCCAGACCGCGATCGCGATCCACGTGCTGCAGGGCGAGCGCGAGCTGGTCGCCGATTGCCGCTCGCTCGGGCGGTTCGAATTGCACGGCATTCCGCCGATGGTCGCCGGCGCGGCGCGCGTGCGCGTCAGCTTCGAGGTCGACGCCGACGGCCTGCTCAGCGTCAGCGCGCGCGAACAGATGTCGAACGTCGAGGCTTCGATCGCGGTGAGGCCGAGCTACGGACTCTCCGACGACGCGATCGCGCGGATGCTGACCGAAAGCTTCGGCACCGCCGAGCAGGACATGGTCGAACGCAGCCTGCGCGAATCGAAGGTCGACGCCGAGCGGATGCTGCTCGCGACCCGCTCCGCGCTCGACGCCGACGGCGATCTGGTCGAGCCGGATGAACGCAGCGCGATTGACGCGCTGCTCGTGCGGCTCGCCGCTCTCGACGGCAGCCGCGACCGCGATGCGATCGATGCTGCGGTCGAGGCGCTCGCGAAGGGCACCGAGGCGTTCGCGGCCGAGCGGATGAACCGCGGGATCCGCCGCGCACTCGCCGGGCGCCGAGTCGAGGACGTCTGACGATGCCGATCATCAAGGTCCTGCCGCATCCGGAGTACTGCCCGGCCGGCGCCGACGTCGAGGCGCCGGCGGGCACGTCGGTCTGCGAAGCCTTGCTCGAGCACGGCATCCCGATCGAGCATGCCTGCGAGTTGAGCTGTGCCTGCACAACCTGCCACGTCGTCGTGCGTGCCGGCTTCGAGTCGCTCGGCGACCTCGACGAAAGCGAAGAGGATCTGCTAGACCGCGCCTGGGGTCTCGAGCCGACGTCGCGGCTTTCGTGTCAGGCGATCCTGGCGCAGCGCGACGTGACGATCGAGATTCCGAAGTACTCGATCAACCACGCGAAGGAAAAGCACTGACGGCGGGTCGCCGTCGTCGCGCGGTCAGCGCGCGGCGCCGCCGACGGCGCGGCGCAGTCTGACCGGCAACTGTCGCAGCCAGCGCAGGAGCGCGAGATCGGGTGTCGCCTTGCGGCCGCTGACGTGGCCGCCGGCTTCGAGACTGTCGACGAACCGGACGACTTCATGGCGCTTCAGTCCGCTGCACTCGACCAGCTGCGCGATCGTCAAATGCCGGTGCGACATGTCGCTGAGGATGCGCCGGTGTCCGGCGTGTCGGAATTGGCCCGGAAGCTCGGGCCACGAAGCGAGGCGGTACTCTTTCATAGGTCGGGTGTTGTCGTGCGGTGGCGGCGCCAGTGCCACCGAAATGCGGGAGGCCCAGCGTAGACGTTTGCGGCGTTGCCGTGAAGCACGCGGGCGCTCGGCCTTCGTGATTTTTCCGACGCCGCCATGCCGGGGCTGGATCGGCGCGCGACTTGTGCCACCTTTCTTCGCGGCGACTGAGAGATGCTTCGAGCTACCGATGTCACGTCTCGACACGTCGTCGCGTCGATCGGAAAGCAGGGCCTAGACTGGCGCGATGAACATTCTCGGCATCGAGTCGTCGTGCGACGAGACCGG
>JBDTXV010000209.1:0-5035 GCA_040006015.1 Caldimonas sp. | reverse complement strand
GGCGAGAGCCGGCCCTTCCAGTCGTGGCCGACCGCGCCCTTCAGCACCGAGCCGGAGCCTTCCGACGCGAGGATCGTCTGCTGCAGGCTCCAGTAGGCGATCGCCGCCATCAGCAGCACGACGCCGTACAGCGCCGTCGGCAGCGACGCGAAGTGGTTCTCGCCCATCCATCCGGTCGCGAACGGGAACAGCGAGAGCCAGAACAGCAGATGCAGATTGGCCCACAGCACCGCCCCGGTGACCTTGCTCGAGGCGTGCAGCATGTGGTGGTGGTTGTTCCAGTAGATGCCGACGTAGATGAAGCTCAGCACGTAGCTCAGCAGCACCGGCAGCAATGGCAGCAGCGACGCGAGCTGCTCGTCGTGCGGCACCTTCAGCTCGAGCACCATGATCGTGATGATGATCGCCATCACGCCGTCGCTGAACGCCTCGAGTCGACCCTTGCCCATCGTGCCTCCACGCGGCTGCGGGCCGCTCAGCGACGGGATTTTCCCATCCGGCGAACGGCGGCGTCGTGACGGCGTCTTCGACTGCCGATGCGGCGGGCCGCGGCCTTGTTCGCTTACGCGGACGAGCCCGCGTTGCCGGAGACCGTCCGCTGCGGCGCCGGGCCGGATGGGCTCGCACCGGCGTTGCGTTCGAACGCGACGAGGCGGCTGAACTCGAACAGCAGGAGTCCGAGAACGCCGACGCCGCCGACCAACGCGAGATATATCCCGACGACGAAGAACTCGGCGCCGCTCTCGGTGCGCCGCGTCATGAAGAGATGCATCAGCGGCCCGGCCAGCCAGCCGGCGATCGTGACGCAAGCGCCGACGTAAATGCAGAACCTGCCGATCGATTGCAGCACCGCGAGCAGGCCCGGGACGGCGGGCGAGCTCAGCGTGCCGCCTCTTCGCGCGACCAGATAGATGCGGTACAGGCCCAGGATCAGGAAGAAGATCGGGCCGATCAGCGGCAGGGCAAACAGCCCGCCGCCCATCGCCATCCCGACCCAGCTCGATTTGGCCAGGCCGAACGGAACGACCGCGCCGAGAACGACCAGGCAATACGAAAGCTTGAACAGAAAGGTCGGGCCTCGAGTCATGTTGATTCGCCGCTCGCCTCGAAGGCATCCTTCGACCGAGCGAGGCTCTTTCGATAGAAGACCCTGTTGTAGCCCGCTTCGAGCTTGCGGTCGTACTCGACATAGCCGATGCGCGGATAGAAGACCTGGTTCTCGGTCATCTTCGCGTTCGTGCAAAGGTAGATCGACTCGTAGCCGCGTCGCAGCGCCTCCTGCTCGGCGAACTGGAGCAGCGCCCTGCCCGCGCCGGTGCCCTGCAGACGCGGCTCGACCGCGACGGTGTCGATATAGAAACCGAGCTCGGTCGGGTACTGCACGAGCACGCCGACGATTTCGTCTGCCGACTCCGCGACCCAGACATGGCCGGCCGCGATCGCCGCGGCGTAGTCGATCGTCATCGGCCCCGGAGGCTTGCCGATGCGTTCGATGTAAGGCGCGAATGCTGCCGCGACACAGGAACGTGTCGCCGCAACATCGTCCGGAGTTGCCGGGCGTATGCGTGGCTGCACGATCGAAAGGTCAGACGCCGACCGGTACCCGACCGGCGTTCGACCGCTCTAGCGCACCGATGAAGTTCTCTGACGACGAGACCCAGCCGAGCAGCACTTCGATGGTCAGCAGCGAAGCTTCGTGGTTGCTCCTCGGCAGGTCGTTGCCGATGGGCTCGCCGGTGCAGTCCGCGAGCAGCAGACAGCAATAGTCCCGGAACATCGCATCCCGGATCGTCGCCTCGACGCACACGCTCGTCGTGCATCCGGTGACGATCAACTGTCTGATACCGCGACTTTTCAGCACCGCGTCGAGCTCGGTTTCGAAGAAGCCGCTGAATCGATGCTTGTAGATGATTGCGTCGCCTGCCATCGGCGCGAGCTCCGCAACGATGTCGGTGTTCCAGGTATCCCTGATCAGGATGCGGCTCTCGGCGCCGTCCGGCGCGCTGACCATCGTGCCGACACCCATCCGAAGGTGCCTCGCGTGATTGGGGCTGTCGGCAGGGCCGGCATCGGAGAGGTCCGGCTTGAACGCCATCTTCAGGTAGACGACAGACATTCCGCAGCGCCGGGCCGCGGCGAGCACGCCCGCGGTCGGGCCGACCGCTCTGCGGATCATCGACGTGTCGATCCCGGCGCGGTCAAACATGCCGCCTTCGGCGCCGAAGTCGTTCTGCATGTCGACGACCAGCACTGCGCACTGCGATGGACTGAGCGCGAACGGATGCGGCCTCGCCTCGACGGCGAACTCCGCAGGCTTGCCTCGGTCTCGACTCTGATGCACGATGGCTCTCCCTTCCGACGACGGCTCTTACCGGAGAAGCGAGATGATCAAGGTCAGTGTCATGTACCCCAACACCCCAGGGGCTCGATTCAACCACGAGTACTACCGCGACAGGCACATGCCCCTGCTGAAGAAGCGCCTCGGCGAGGCCTGTCTCTACTACACGGTCGACAAGGGATTGGCCGGCGGGGCGCCCGGAACGCCGGCGACCTATGTCGGGATGTGCCACTTCTTCTGCGAGTCGGTCGATTCGTTCCAGGCGGCGTTCGGGCCGCACGCGCAGGAGATCATGGGCGACATCCCCAACTACACCGACCTTGCGCCGGTGATCCAGATCAGCGAAGTCGTCGTCGAGCATTCGTGACGCTGCGGCGATCGGTGCATCGACCTCGCCCTTCGCACCCACGGACTCCGGCGCGACGGCACGGCCCTGTGCCCGCGGAAAGCCGATGCTTTTCAACCGATCGGGCACGGAGCCTCGCGGCGATGATCGCCCCGTGTACGAAGTGATTCGACTCCACGCAGGTGCGCCGACCAAGCCGGACTTCAGCGAGCCCTGCAACGGTTGCGGCGTTTGCTGCGCCAGCGAGCCCTGCCCGCTCGGCATCGTGGCGAGCCGGCGCACGAAAGGCGCCTGCGACGCATTGGTCTGGAACACGGACGAGAGCCGCTACCGCTGCGGCCTGATCACCGAACCCGCCGCGCATTTGCCGCGCACGCTGCAGTGGGCCGCGCCGATCGTCGCCAAGGTTGCACACCGATACATCGCCGCCGGCTCCGGATGCGATTGCAGCATGGTGCCGAGCACGACTTGAACAGAACGCGACTTTCGCCGGTCGTGTCGGTGCGAAGCAAGTTTTCCGATGCGCGACGGGATTGCTTGACGCTTCGATACCTATGTCGTGCCGAGCTCACCCTCGACGCCCGGTGATGACGGCGCGGTGGCGCAGCGTCGGCACAGACAGGCCTTGCCGCGCTGCTCTGTAGGGATCAGAGCCAGCGAACGGGCGCTGAACGCGACGGCACCGCACCAGCACGCGGTCTCGAAACTGCCGCTCAGCGCAGGACCGCACTCGTTGGGGCCATCGCACAGCGGACACACCGCGTGCGGCAGCGGCACCGGTGCGGCCCGATCGGTCATCTCGTCCAGGGCCTGACGTTCGTCTCGAGCGGATCGCGCAGGCCCCCGATGTCGGCCGGCACGGCTCGGCTTGAAAGGAGGTAAGGCGTCATCGGGGCGCGCTCGCCGGATGGCGATAGATCTCGAACGGATTGCCGCGAAAGAGGATCTGCTCTTCGAGCTCGGCGCCGACCGCCTTCGCGACCTTGATCGACGCGATGTTCTGCGCGCCGATCAGGCTGATCGGCGGCTTCGAGAAATGATCGACGGCGATGCGTTGCACCGCCTTGGCCGCCTCGGCGGCGTAGCCCTTGCCCCAGAACCTTTTCAGAAGAGCCCACTTGATCTCGGGCTCGGGCCAGTCGTATGGATACCAGAGCCCGACCGTGCCGACGACGGCATCCGTCGCCTTCTCGACCGCCGCATAAGGGCCGTAGCCACGCAGCGGCCAGTGCCCGAGCATGCTCGCGACTGCGCGCCAGCTCTCGCCTTCGGTCAACGCACGGCCGAACGTGAAGCGCGTGCACTCGAGATCGGAATAGTGCTCGTGCAGCGCCCTCCAGTCGTCGGCCGCGAACTGACGCAAGGTCAGGCGCGCGGTGTCGATCGTCAGCGGGACGGCCATCGCAGCATCGACCGCAGCGCGAACCATCAGCTTGTGGAGGTAGTGCGCCGCTTCGATGGACGGCGGCTGGCCTGCTTGGCCACGGGTTCCGACAAGCGACCAGTGACGTACTTGTGAAGCACGCTGGCGATGAGAGTTTGGTAGGGGACGCCCTCTTGGAGCGCTCTGACCTGAATGTCCGAGAGGTCCCCAGAAGACAGCCTGATATTGACGCGCCGATCCTTGATGGCCGTGGCTCGAGCTGCGGCCTTGAACTTAGCAAGCTCACCCTTGGTAGCGACAGACTTCAACTCGCCCTTCTCGTAGGCGCTAAGAACTTCCTGTTCGTATTGATCAATGTTCGGCATCTGGTTCACCCTGGTTCAGATAGTCCCGCGTTGCCTTGCGGCTCGGTATGACGGTCTTGAGAAAGAAGTGAGACTCTTCCTCCACGAATGGCACCAAGTAGGCGTAGTTGTCGCAGGCGACGACAAGCACGCGCTGCCTCGGATACCTTTCCTGATTCGGGTGAGCCAGGACATCCAGCAGGCCACCAGACTCAACGGACACGACGATGTTCTCGAACGAGATGCCACGCGCGACTCTGAGCGCTTCGTTCTTCTCGGGATTCCACCGAAACGGCTTCACGGTCGGAGTTTACGCCGCCGTGTGCCTTTTGTCATCCACCGCCGAACAGGGGACATGAGGGTGCGCGGGGCTGCCCGCAGGCTGCATCGTGACCATGGAGGCCAGTTCCAGCGCCCACCACTGGGCTCGCAAGCTCGTCGGTCTGGGTCTGGATGCGCGAATCATCTCTGCGCACGGGTGAGCCCGTACCGCAGCCAAGGCGCCACCGGCAAGAACGACGCCAACGACGCGGCCGCCCTCTGCGAGGCCGCTTCGCGTCCGACCATGCGCTTCATCCCGATCAAGTCCGTCGATCAGCAAAGCATGCTGTGCGTGCATCGGC
>JBDTXV010000208.1:0-5045 GCA_040006015.1 Caldimonas sp. | reverse complement strand
AGGAGATGGTCAACATGATCTCGGCCTCGCGCTCGTACCAGAACAACATCGAGGTGATGAATACCGCGAAGAGCTTGCTGCAGAAAACGCTGCAGATGGGCCAGAGCTGACGCTCGTAACCGCCGGACACGGCACCGAGGAAGAACATGGCCATTGCCTCCGTTTCATCGACGACGACCGACACGACGCTCACGTCGGCGGCCGACGCGGCGACCGCTTCTGCGACCGCGACGTCGGATCGATTCCTGAAGCTGCTGGTCGCGCAGATGCAGAACCAGGATCCGCTGAGTCCGATGGACAACGCCCAGGTGACGAGCCAGATGGCGCAGATCAATACCGTCAGCGGCATCGAGAAGCTGAACACGACCGTTCAGGGCCTGTCGGCCCAGTTCGCGCAATTGCAGGCGGTGCAGGGCGCTTCGCTCGTCGGCCACGATGTCGTCGTGTCCGGCAACACGATGCATATCACCGACGCGGTCGGGCAGGGAGGCTACGAGCTCACCGGTCCGGCCGATCAGGTCAAGGTCGAGGTGCTGTCGCCGAGCGGACAGGTCGTCGACACGCTGAACCTCGGCGCGCAGACGGACGGGATCCACAGCTTCGACTGGAACGCCGGCACCGCGACCACCGCGAGCGGCCTCAAGTTCCGCGTCATCGCGACGAGCGGCAGCGTCAGCAGCGCGGCGACGCCGCTGATTCGCGACCGCGTCGCTGCGGTCAGCACGACCGGCAATGTCTTCAGCCTCGAGCTCGTGAACTCGGGCACCGTCGCGTACAGCGCGATCAAAGCCTTCAACTGAACAAGGAAAACCCATGGGCTTCCAGCAAGGCCTCTCCGGCCTGAACGCGTCGAGCAAGAACCTCGAGGTGATCGGCAACAACGTCGCGAACGCCAACACCTACGGCTCGAAGATATCGCGCGCCGAGTTCGCCGACGTCTACGCGAGCGCGCTCGGCGGCGGCGGCTCGAGCGCGATCGGCATCGGCACGACGCTCGCCGCGGTCGCGCAGCAGTTCACGCAGGGCAACATCACGGCGACCGGAAACTCGCTCGATCTCGCGATCAACGGATCCGGCTTCTTCCAGGTGACGACCGGCACGAGCGGCGCCGAATACACGCGCAACGGCCAGTTCAAGGTCGACCGCGACGGCTACGTCGTCAACGACCAGCTGCAGCGCCTGATGGGCTACCAGGTCGACTTGACCGGCGCGATCCAGGCCGGCCAGGCGAAGGCGCTGCAGATGCCGACGGCGGGGATCACGCCGGCCGAGACTTCGAAAATCAAGATGGAGCTGAACCTCGACGCCCGCGCATCGATCACGCTGCCGGCGAGCGGCGCGCCGATCGACTTTGCCGATCCGACGACATACAACAACGCGACCTCGGTGACGGTGTACGACGCGAAAGGCCAGGACGTCGCGCTGACGTACTACTTCCAGAAGTCGGCGACCGATACGTGGAACGTTTATGTCGCCGCGAACGGCACGCCGATCGCGACCTCGGGCGGCAACCCGGCCGCGTCGACGAGCTTCACGTTCCCGGCCAACGGCGGCACGCCGACCGCGCCGGTCGGCCCGGTCACGCTGAGCATTCCGTCGGTGACCAATTCGGTCGGCGCGCTGACGGTGCCGATCGCGGCGGTCGCGTTGAACGTTTCCGGCGCGACGCAATACGGTTCGCCGTTCGGCGTCACCGATCTGTCGCAGGACGGCTACGCCGCCGGCCAGCTGATCGGCGTGCAGTTCGAGAACAACGGGATCATCACCGCCCGCTATTCGAACGGCCAGTCGAAGCCGGCCGGGCAGGTCGAGATCGCGAACTTCCGCAATCCGCAGGGATTGCGGCCGATGGGCGGCAATGCCTGGACCCGTACATACGCATCGGGCGATCCGATCGTCGGCGTGCCGGGCGAAGGCAACCTCGGCGTGCTGCAATCGGGCGCGCTCGAGGAATCGAACGTCGACCTGACCGCAGAGCTCGTCAACATGATCACCGCGCAGCGCGTCTATCAGGCCAATGCGCAGACGATCAAGACGCAGGACCAGGTGCTGCAGACGATCGTCAACCTGCGTTGATGAAGCTTTCGCATCCGCCGCGCCGCTGACCCGATGGAGCTGTCATGGATCGAATGATCTATCTCTCGATGGCCGGCGCGAAGGCGACGATGCAGCGCCAGGACACTCTCGCGAACAATCTCGCGAACGTCTCGACCGTCGGCTTCCGCGCCGAGCTCGCCGCGTTCCGGGCGGTGCCGGTCGAAGGCAGCGGCGCGAGCACGCGCGTCTACGCGCTCGAGACGACGCCGGGCTACGACTCGACTCCGGGACAGGTCTCGGGGACCGGCCGCAATCTCGACGTCGCGATGAAGGGCGACGCCTGGCTCGCGGTGCAGGGCCTCGACGGTACCGAAGCGTATACGCGCGGCGGCTCGCTCGACGTCAACGCCGACGGCACGCTGGTGACGCGCGGCGGCTTGACGGTGCTCGGCGACGGCGGCCCGATCCAGGTGCCGCCGAACGTCGAGCTCAGCATCGGCAGCGACGGCACCGTCAGCGCGACCGGCGCGAACGGCCGCAGCACGTCGGTCGGCAAGCTGAAGCTCGTGACGCCGGAGGCCCAACTGACGCGCGGCACCGACGGCCTCTTCCGCGGCGCCGACGGCGATCTGCCGGCCGATTCGAATGCGCGGCTGCAGGACGGAGCGCTCGAAGGCTCCAACGTCAGCCCGGTCGAGACGATGGTCGCGATGATCGCCGCGGCGCGCCAGTTCGAGGCGCAGATGAAGATGCTGCAGACCGCCGAAGGCAACGAGAAGGCCGCTGCGCAACTGCTCTCGGTGAACTGATCGCGCGCGGACGACGGCCGCGGCTCGGCACGAACACGCAAGCCCCGAGAAGGCCGCGATCCGCCCTTCTTATCCGGTCCTCCCCGGGCAGCACGACGCTGCACCATGGCGGCAACCGATCGGAGCCCCGTCATGATGCGTTCCCTGTGGATCTCGAAGACCGGGATGGAAGCCCAGCAAACCCAGCTGGACACCATCTCGAACAACCTCGCCAACGTCTCGACGAACGGCTACAAGCGCGCCCACGCGGTGTTCGAGGATCTGATGTATCAGAACCTGCGCCAGGCCGGCGCCGCCAGCAGCGAACAGACGACCTTGCCGACCGGCCTGCAGGCCGGGCTCGGGACACGCGCGGTCGCGACCTCGCGCAACTTCAGTCAGGGCAGCCTGCAGCAGAGCAGCAATCCGCTCGACCTCGCGGTCCGCGGCAACGGCTTCTTCGAAGTGCAGATGCCCGACGGCACGACCGGCTACACGCGCGACGGTTCGTTCCAGGTCAGCGCGCAAGGCCAGCTCGTCACGAACAACGGCTACACGGTGCAGCCCGGCATCACGATTCCGGCCGCGGCGCAGAGCGTGACGATAGGCAACGATGGCACCGTCACCGTCGTGCTGCCCGGTCAGGCGCTCCCGCAGAGCATCGGCCAGATTCAGCTCGCCGGCTTCGTCAATCCGGCCGGTCTCGAGCCGAAGGGTCAGAACATCTACGCCGAAACGGCGGCCTCCGGCGCGCCGAACGCCGGCACGCCGGGGCAGAACGGCCTCGGCACGGTGCAGCAGGGCTTCGTCGAGACCTCGAACGTCAACGTCGTCGAGGAGCTGGTCGCGATGATCCAGACGCAGCGCGCGTACGAGCTCAATTCGAAGGCGATCCAGACCTCGGACCAGATGCTGCAAAAGCTCGGGCAGCTCTGATGCGCGGCCACCGATCGGTGAGCGCGGCGCTGCGTTCCACCGTCCTCGTCGTCGCGCTCGGCGCGGCGGCGCTGCTCGCCGGCTGCGAGACCTTGAATGCGCGGCCGAAGGTCGACGTTGCCGAAGTCACGTATGCGCGTCCGCAACCGATCGTCGTTCCGGTCGTCAGCAACGGCGCGATCTTCCAGGCGGCGCAGTACCGGCCGCTGTTCGAGGATCACCGCGCGCGGCTCGTCGGCGACTCGCTGACGGTGCAGATCGTCGAGAAGGTCTCGGCGAGCCAGACCAGCACGAGCTCGATCGACAAGAGCGGCAAGGTTTCCGCCGGCATCACCGCGCTGCCGCTGCTGTCGGCCAATTCGTTCGCGCGGGCGAGCGCCGCCGGCAGCTCGAGCAACACGTTCGCCGGCAAGGGCAGCACCGAGAACACCAACGACTTCTCCGGCACGATCACTGCGACCGTGACCGGCGTGCTCGCGAACGGGCATCTGCTGATTGCCGGCGAGAAGCAGATCGGCGTCAACCACAACGTCGACGTTCTGCGCTTCTCCGGCCAGGTCGATCCGCGCGCGATCCAGTCCGGCAACGTCGTCGCGTCGGCGCAGATCGCGAATGTGCGGATCGAGCATCGCGGCCGCGGCGCGCAGGCCGATGCGCAGGGAATAGGCTGGCTCGGCCGGTTCTTTTTGAACGTTCTGCCGATCTGAGGCTGCCCAGAATCGGGGCACCGGTCCAGGCCGGTTTGCCCGCCGCAGCCGGGCTCCCGACGGGAGCGGCCGCGAGGTCGAAACACCGCCACTATGCCTCGCATGAACCTCACCGACCGACTGCTGCGCGCCTGCCTCTGGATCACCGCGCTGCTCGCGAGCGCGGCGGTCTGGTGGCCCGCGCCGGCGCAGGCCGCGCGCATCAAGGAGGTCGCGCAGGTCCAGGGCGTGCGGCAGAACCAGCTGGTCGGCTACGGCCTCGTCGTCGGCCTCGACGGCACCGGCGACCAGACCACGTCGGCGCCGTTCACGACGCAGAGCCTGAACGCGTTGCTGCAACAGATGGGCGTCACGGTTCCGGCCGGCACCAACATGCAGCTGAAGAACGTCGCCGCGGTGATGGTCACCGCGCAGCTGCCGGCGTTCGCGCAGCCGGGGCAGGCGATCGACGTCAACGTCTCGTCGCTCGCGAACGCGAAGAGCCTGCGCGGCGGCACGCTGATCGCGACGCCGCTGCGCGGTGCCGACGGCCAGATCTACGCGCTGGCGCAGGGCAACCTGATCGTCGGCGGCGCCG
>JBDTXV010000207.1:0-5046 GCA_040006015.1 Caldimonas sp. | reverse complement strand
TGCGCTCGTGGTCGAAGTGGGTGATCTTCTCGCGCAGGATGAAGTCTTCGAGCAGGGTCGGTCCGCGCAGACCGGCCTTCAGCGAGTTCTGGTTGTCGGCGATCGGCACGCCCTGATTCGTCGTCAAGGTCCGGCCGCCCGAATCGACCCGGACCCGGTCGAGCGATTCGTTCGCCGGGTTGTAGCCGGCCTGCACGACGCCGTCGCCGAGCTTGTCGGAGACGGTGTCCTCGGTCACCGTGCTCGCGCCGTCGATCTCGTTCGGCGGCGCGAGCGCCTCGCCGGCCTCGGGCGCAACGCCGGCATCGAGCCCGAACTCGCCGGCCTTCAGCGGGTTGCTCGGCCGCGCGGCCGCCATCGCCTGCGCGCCGAGCTTCTGGCTCGCCAGGCGCCGTTGCGCTTCGGTCTCCAGTGTCGACACTGCCCGCGGATCGAGCGCCGCGGTCGATGGCGCAGACACGGTCGAGAGAATCGAGCCGACGCTTTCGAGCGCGGCGTCGGTCGCGCCCCTCGATGACTTCGACGCGGATGCGGGGGATTTGCGGTTGCGGGTGGCCATCGATTCGACTTTCGGATGAGTGAAGGGACGTGCGCAGCCGGCCACGGCCGGGGGCGCAACACCGGCGAACGGCAAACGTCGTGCCTTGACCGACGGCTCGGCGGCCGCGTTCGACTTCCGTCTGCAAAACCGATCCGGACGGACAAGCTGCAATGGCTCTGTAGGTCCATTCCTCTTTTGACTGGCGCGCATCCTGCGCGGCGGATGCAGCCTTAAGCTGCGTCGCTGCTCGACACACACGACAACTTCTGGAGAAGACGATGGCAACTGCAAAGAAAGCGACTGCGAAGAAGACCGCCGCGAAGAAGGCGCCGCCGAAGCGCGCGCCCGCGTCGCGGAAGGCCGCGCCGGCGAAGAAGAGCGGCCGCGGCCGGCCCGACGCGACGACGCTGCTGATGAAAGATCACAAGGACGTGAAGGCGCTGTTCAAGCGCTACGACAAGCTCATGAAGGCCGATGCGGCCGGCAGCGAGCGCCAGAAGCTCGCCGAGCAGATCTGCGGGATGCTGACGGTCCACGCGACGGTAGAGGAAGAGATCTTCTATCCGGCGGTGCGCGCCGCGCATGTCGACGCGGACATGCTCGACGAGGCCGAGGTCGAGCACGCATCGGCCAAGGACCTGATCGCACAGATCAAGTCGATGGGTCCCGAAGACGACCTCTACGATGCGAAGGTCACGGTGCTCGGCGAGTACATCGATCATCACGTCAAGGAAGAAGAGAACGAGATGTTCCCGAAGGCGCGGCGTGCCAAGGTCGATCTGGAAGGCCTCGGGCAGCAGCTGAAGGCGCGCAAGGAGGCGCTGCTTGCGCAGATGGGCCTCGCGGCTTGAGCGATGGCGGTCGATCCCTTCCTCGATGACCTGAAGCGGGCGCAGCGCGTCGGCCAGCAGGTGCTCGCCGGTCAGCAGGTGGCGCGCCGGAACGGGGCCGCGCCGTCTGCGCGCGGCGCCCCGTTGCCGGGAGCGGATCGGTCTGCGCGCGCTGCAGGCCTCGATCGACGGCCGGGATAGCGCTCCGGCGCTGACGCGCTCGTCGTTGCAAGTCCGGGCGGGAGATGCCGCGAAGAGCGCGGTGACTCGCTGCGCGCCTGCGCCTTCGATGCCCGCGGCTGACAGGCGGCTCGCCGCGGGGCTAAAGTCGGATTGCGCTTCACGACGCTCGCACGGAAATCCCCGTGGGCAAGATCCCTCCACCACCCGCTTCCGGCTTATGCAGCCGGATGGTCGACGAGCAGATTGCCTCGCGCGGCATCGATGACGCGGCCTTGCTCGCGGCGATGCGCGCGGTACCGCGCGAGGCTTTCGTACCCGAGGACGAGCGCGAGTTCGCATACGAGGACGCGCCGCTGCCGATCGGCGTCGGCCAGACGATCTCGCAGCCGTACATCGTCGCGTTGATGCTCGAAGCCGCGCAGATCGGCGCCAACGATCGCGTGCTCGAAATCGGCGCCGGATCGGGCTACGCAACAGCGGTCGCGAGCCTGCTCGCGGCCCGCGTCTATGCGATCGAACGTCATCGCAGCCTCGCCGGCGCGGCGCTCGAACGTCTGCGCGCGCTCGGCTACGCAGAAAACGTCGAACTGCGTTGCGGCGACGGCAGCGGCGGCTGGCCGGAGGCGGCACCGTTCGACGCGATCATCGTTTCGGCGGGCGCACCGGGTGTGCCGGCAGCGTTGCGCGATCAGCTCGGGCCTGGCGGGCGCCTCGTGCTGCCGGTCGGACCGGAAGAACGCTCGCAACGGCTCGTCAAGGTCACGCGACGAAGCGCGACCCGCTTCGACGAGGAGACGCTCTGCGACGTGCGCTTCGTCCCGCTGATCGGCGAACACGCGTGGCCGGAATTTCCGGTGCGACCGAAGGGTGGCCCGAAGTCGTAGGACGGGTGACCTCGGGCACCCCGCATCCCCAGCCACAGCCGCAGCCGCATTTGCCCCGCAGCCGCATCTGCATCTGCATCCCCATCGTCTTCGATCGGCACCCCGCAGCGCCGTTCGTTTCGAAGCGCGGGTGCCCCTCGCCGCCGCCGAGACGGCCCGATTGCGCGATCATCGGCAATGCCGGCCGGTTGCGGTAGTCGGCCGTCGGGAGAGTGACATGCGCAAATCGTCGTTCTTGCTGTTCTTCGCCTGCGTGCTCGCCGGCTGCGCCGCCGCGCCGAAGACCCTCGCGCCGCCCGAGCCGCCGCTCGCCGAGAACCTGTTCGCACCGCCGACGGAGCGCATCGACACCGCCGACCTGTTCGCCATCAGCGCCGCGATGAATCGCTATCTGGCAGTCGACATCGCACACCAGTTGCGCATCAAGGGCGCGCAGGAAGGCCTGATCGAAGCGCTGTACCGGCGCGCTCAATTGAAGCTCGAGTACGACGCGGCGACGACGAAGACCGCCGCCGAAGCCTTCGAGACGCGGTCCGGCAACTGTCTCGCGCTCGTGATCATGACCGCGGCATTTGCGAAAGAGCTGAAGCTCGCGGTCTACTACCAGAGCGCGATCGTCGGCGAAACGTGGAGCCGCTCGGGCAATCTGCTGTTCGCGAGCGGCCACGTCAACGTCACGATCGGCCAGCGCGCGATGGACACCGGCACGTCGCGCGAGATGCAGCGCACGACGATCGACTTCCTGCCGCCCGAAGATCTGCGCGGTCTGCGCACGCGCGACATCACCGAAGCGACCGTCGTCGCGATGTATGCGAACAACCGCGCCGCCGAAGCGCTCGCGAGGGGCCGGCTCGACGATGCCTATGCCTGGTCGCGCGAGGCGCTGCGCGTCGACCCCGATTTTCTGACCGCCTACAACACGCTCGGCGTCGTCTATCAACGCCATGGCGATCGCGCCGAAGCGGCACGTGCGTTCGCGCACGTGCTCACGGGCGATCCGAAGGACACGCATGCGCTCGCCAACCTGGCCGAGAGCTACGCGCAGCAAGGCCGGACCGCGGAGGCCGCCGAGCTGCGCGCGCGGCTCGCGGAAATCGAGGCGTATCCGCCGTTCCACTTCTTCAACCTCGGACTCGAGGCGATGCGTCTCAGCGACTACCGTGCCGCGCGCGACCTGTTCGCGCGCGAGGTCGCGCGCGCCGACTACTACCACGAGTTCCACTTCTGGCTCGGCCTCGCCGACTGGCAGCTCGGCGACGTCGGCGAAGCACGCAAGCATCTTCAGCTCGCGATGGACAACAGCACGACGCGCGGCCAGCACGACCTGTACGCCGCGAAGCTGTCGTGGCTGCGTTCGCACGTCAGCCAGTAACGGCACTGCGTCGACGACGACAAATCATCCGACGGTGGACGCTGCGACGAAGGGCGTGACGCCCGATCTATTCCTGACGGCCGCCGATCCGCCGCCGCGGCGCCTCGATCTGGCGCCGGGCGCGGCATTGCTGCGCGGCTTCGCGGTCGCCGACGTGCCGGCGCTCGGCCACGCGCTGCAACGCGTGCTGGCCGAAGCCCCGTTCCGGCACATGGTGACGCCGGGCGGCTTCCGGATGACGGTCGCAATGACGAACTGCGGCGAGCTCGGCTGGCTGACCGATCGGAGCGGCTATCGCTATGGACGGCTCGATCCCGAAAGCGGAAAGGCGTGGCCGGCACTGCCCGCAGCATTCAAAGCCCTCGCCGTCCGTGCCGCGGCCGAAGCGGGCTTCGCCGGCTTCGCGCCCGATGCCTGCCTAGTCAACCGCTACGAGCCGGGCGCGAAGCTCTCGCTGCACCAGGACGCCGACGAGCGCGACTTCGGGCAACCGATCGTCTCGGTCTCGCTCGGCCTGCCGGCGACATTTCTGTTCGGCGGCGCGGCGCGCGTCGACAAGTCATTGCGCGTGCCGCTCGAACACGGCGATGTCGTCGTCTGGGGCGGCCCGGCGCGAATGCGCTATCACGGCGTGCTGCCGTTGCCGGAAGGCGACCATCCGCTGCTCGGCCACCAGCGCATCAACCTGACGTTTCGGAAGGCGGGTTGACCGGCGTTGCCCGATCGACCGGCGCGCCTGCGTCCGATCCGATCCCGCCTAACGTTCGCGTGCGGCCTCGTGAAACCCCTTGCGAACCGGCGAGAGCAGATAGTCAAGCACGCTTCGACTCCCGAGCAGGATTTCTGCGCTCGTCTGCATGCCGGGCGCGAGCATCAGGCGCTGACCGTCGTGCTCGATCGCCGTCGAGCCGATCGCGACCAATGCGCGATAGGTCAACGGCACTGCGGCATCTCGCGCAGGGCGGCGTTCGTTGCCGGCGCCGGCCGGTCCCTGTGACGCCGCATCCAGGGCATCGGCGCTGACGTGCTCGATCGTGCCCTCTGCCATCCCGTATTGCTGGAACGGGAACGGTTCCAACTTCAGCTTGACTCTCTGCCCGGGGCGGACGAAGCCGATATCGAGGTTGCCGATCCAGACCTCGGCCTTCAACGCCTCGCCCTGCGGCACGACGGTCAGCAACACGGTCCCCGGCTGCACCACGGTTCCGATCGTGTGGGTCGCGATGTCCTTGACGA
>JBDTXV010000206.1:0-5054 GCA_040006015.1 Caldimonas sp. | reverse complement strand
CAGCGCAGTCCCTCCAGATACGACAGGCAGGCCTCTTCGCTGCCGAACCAGTCCAGAAACCCGGTCCAGTTGCGCGGATAGTCCGTCCCCGCGATCGGTCCCGCTGCCTGGACTTCCATCCGCCGATCCTAGCTTGACTGGAGCTAAGCGGATACCCCTTATTTTTATACAGTATCACATGCAAGCGGCCGGCGGGAGATACCGGCGTCTCGATCGGGTTTGAGACCAGGTCGTCGATCGCCAAAGTCAACGAATAACTTGCCTGAAGCAATCGTTTGTCACGAGAATCGGCTCGTCTGCGCTTCTCCGGCAAACCGATGACCAAGCTCGCCTCCCCCGACCCGCGCATCGAAGCGATCCGCGAATTCAACCGCTTCTACACGCGCCGCATCGGCGTGCTGCAGGAAGGTCTGCTCGAGACGCCGTTCTCGCTGACCGAATCGCGCCTGCTCTGGGAATTCGCGCATCGCGATCGCGTGACCGCGACCGAGCTCGCGCGCGACCTCGACCTCGATCCGGGCTATCTGAGCCGACTGTTGCGCGACTTCAAGGAGAAAGGACTGATCCGGAGCGAGCGCGCCGCGCACGACGCGCGCCACCTCCATCTGAGCATCAGCGCGGCCGGACGGCGCGCGTTTGCGCCGCTCGACACGCGTTCGAAGGCCGAGATCGGCGCCCTCCTCGACGGCCTCGCCGAAGCCGAGCGGCGGCGGCTGTTGAAGGCGATGGCCGACATCGAGCGCCTGCTCGGCGACGCCGATGCGCGCCGGACGCCGTATCTGCTGCGTTCGCATCGGCCCGGCGACATCGGCTGGGTCGTCGAACGCCACGGCGCGCTCTATGCGCGCGAGTACCGCTGGGACATGAGGTTCGAGGCCCTCGTCGCGCACATCGCCGCACGTTTCATCGAGCAGTTCGATCCGGCGCGCGAAGCCTGCTGGATCGCCGAGCGCGACGCGGTCAACGTCGGCTGCGTGTTCCTGGTGCAGGCCCGCGACGACGCGTCCGATGTGCCGCTCGAAGGCGTCGCGCAACTGCGCCTGCTGCTGGTCGAGCCGTCGGCGCGAGGCCTCGGCATGGGCGCGCGACTGGTCGACGAATGCGAGCGCCATGCGCGCCAAGCCGGCTATCGCCGCATCGTGCTGTGGACCAACAGCGTGCTGACCGCGGCGCGCGCGATCTACGCAAAGGCCGGCTACCGGCTCGTCAAGAGCGAGCCGCATGCGAGCTTCGGCCACGACCTCGTCGGCGAGACCTGGGAGCTCGCGCTCGACACACGCTAAGCTCGACGCCGGAGCTCTTTCGATGAACGACACGACCTTCGCGCTGCCGACGCTGGCCGCTTTCGCGGCCGCGAGCATGGTGCTGGCGGTCACGCCCGGCCCGGGGGTCTTCTACGTCGTCGCGCGCACGCTCGCGCAAGGGCGCAGCGCCGGCCTCGCGTCGGTCGGCGGCGTCGCGCTCGGCAATCTCGGCAATGCGATCGGCGCATCGATCGGGCTGGCGGCGCTGTTCGCGCTGTCGTCGCTCGCGTTCACGGTCGTCAAGCTCGCCGGAGCCGCGTATCTGCTTTGGCTCGGCAGCCAGGCGCTGCGCGGCAGCTCGGTGGCGTCGCCGACCGAGCCGGCATTCGAGGCGCCGCAGCTTCTGCGCATCTTTCGCGATGGCTTCGTCGTCGCGTTGCTGAATCCGAAGACCGCGCTCTTCTTCGCCGCGTTCCTGCCGCAGTTCATCGATCCCACCGGCTCGGCGATCCGGCAGAGCGTCACGCTCGGCGGCCTCTTCGTCGCGATCGCCGCAACGACCGATGCCGGCTACGTGCTCGCGGCCGGCGCGGCGGCGCCGGCGCTGCGACGCGCCGGCGCAGGCCGCGGCCGGGGCCGCTATCTGGCGGCCGCCGCCTATATCGGACTGGCCGCGTTCACGCTCGCGTTCGGCGGCCGCGGACCGGCGAAGTCGTAGCGCGACGCGCGGGGCACAATTCCCGCAGTTGCGGCGCCGACCGCAGCACGCCCCCTGAACTCTCGAGGAGACGAGATGAACGGCCTGATGATGCAGCAGCCGCTGCTGATTTCTTCACTGCTGGTCCATGCGGAGCGCCATCACGGCGACCAGGAAGTGGTGTCGCGGCGGGTCGAAGGCGACATTCACCGGACCAACTACCGCGAGATCGCGGTGCGTTCGCGGCGCATGGCGAAGGCGCTCGCCGGACTCGGCATCGCGCGCGGCGACCGCGTCGCGACGATGGCCTGGAACGGCTACCGGCATCTCGAGGTCTACTACGCGGTCTCGGGCTCCGGCGCGGTGCTGCACACGCTGAATCCGCGCCTGCATCCGGACCAGGTCGTCTACATCGCCGACCACGCCGAAGACCAGGCGCTGTTCTTCGACCTGACGTTCCTGCCGCTGATCGAGGCGATCGCCGGGCGCGTGAAGACGATTCGCCACTTCGTCGCGATGACGGACCGTGCCCACATGCCGGCGTCGTCGAAGATCGCGAACCTGCTCTGCTACGAAGACCTGATCGACGCGAACGCCGACGGCTTCGAATGGCCGGTCTTCGACGAGGCCGCCGCATCGTCGCTCTGCTACACGTCCGGCACGACCGGCAACCCGAAAGGCGCGCTGTACAGCCATCGCTCGACCGTGCTGCACACGTTCGCGATAGCGATGCCCGATGCGCTGAACTGTTCGGCGCGCGACACGATCCTGCCGGTCGTGCCGATGTTCCACGTCAACGCCTGGGGGCTGCCGTACGCGGCCTGCATGAACGGCTCGAAGCTCGTCTTTCCGGGGCCGGGCCTCGACGGCAAGTCGCTCTACGAGCTCTTCGAGGCCGAGGGCGTCACGCTCTCGGCCGGCGTGCCGACGGTGTGGCAGGGGCTGCTCGGCTACGTCGAGGCCAATGGCCTCAAGTTCTCGACCATGCGGCGCACGATCATCGGCGGCTCGGCCTGCCCGCCGGCGATGATGAAGACGTTCCAGGAGCGCTACGACGTGCAGGTGCTGCACGCCTGGGGCATGACCGAGATGAGCCCGGTCGGCACCGTCGCGACCCTCAAATCGAAGCACCTCGACCTGCCGCACGACGCGCAGTTCGCGATCCAGGCCAAGCAGGGCCGCGCGGTCTACGGCGTCGACATGAAGATCGTCGGCGACGACGGCGCCGAGTTGCCGTGGGACGGCAAGGTCTCCGGCGAGCTGATGGTGCGCGGCCCGTGGATCATCTCGCGCTACTTCAAGGACGAAGGCGGCAACCCGCTGGTCGAGGACGCACGCGGCGACGGCTGGTTTCCGACCGGCGACGTCGCCGCGATCGATGCAGACGGCTACATGCAGATCACCGACCGCAGCAAGGACGTGATCAAGTCCGGCGGCGAGTGGATCGGCTCGATCGATCTCGAGAACATCGCGATGGCGCATCCAAGCGTCGCGATGGCCGCGTGCATCGCGGCCGAGCATCCGAAATGGGACGAGCGGCCGCTGCTGATCGTGATGAGGAAGGCCGGCGCCGAGCTGAGCCGCGACGAGCTGCTCGCGTTCTACGAAGGCCGGATCGCGAAGTGGTGGACGCCCGACGATGTCGTCTTCGTCGACGCGATCCCGCTCGGCGCGACCGGCAAGATGCTGAAGAATCGCCTCCGCGAACAGTACGGCCGGCACCTGATGGAGAAGACCTGAACGTCGGCGTCGTCTGCGCGGCCTTCGCCTTCGTCTGCTGGGGCCTCTACCCGCTCTATTTCAGGCAGCTCGCCGCGATCGGCGCCGGCGAGGTGCTCGTGCACCGCGTGCTGTGGTCGCTCGCGTTCCTGTTCGCGCTGCTCGCGCTGCGCCGGCGCTGGGCCTGGGTCGGCGAGGTCGCGCGCCGGCCGCGCGTGCTCGCGGCCTTCGTCGCGAGCGCGGTACTGCTCTCGATCAACTGGGTCACCTTCATCTGGGCCGTCGGCAACGGCCATGTCGTCGACGCGAGCCTCGGCTACTTCATGACGCCGCTCGTCAATGTCGCGCTCGGCTGCACGGTGCTGCACGAGCGGCTGCGCCGGATCCAGTGGTTCGCGCTCGCGCTCGCCGCAGCGGGCGTCTGCTGGCTGACCGCGCAGGCCGGCCAGCTGCCGTGGATCGCACTGGTTCTGGCGTCGAGCTTCGGCGCATACGGGCTGCTGAGGAAGATTGCGACGCTCGGCGCGCTCGAAGGCCTGGCGCTCGAGACGACGATCCTGCTGCCGGCGGCGCTCGCCGGGCTCTGGTTCCTCGAGGCGCGCGGCAGCGCCGCGTTTCCGACGCCGGACCTCGCGACCAACCTGTGGCTGGTCGGCGTCGGCCCGGTCACGGCGGTGCCGCTGCTGCTGTTCGCGGCCGGCGCGCGGCGCCTGTCGCTGACGACGCTCGGGCTGCTGCAGTACCTGAGCCCGACCTTGCAGTTGCTGCTCGGCGTCTGGGTCTTCGGCGAGCCGTTCTCGCCGCCGCGGCTGATCGGCTTCGGGCTGATCTGGGCCGCGCTCGTGCTCTACAGCATCGACGGCTGGCGGCGCAGCCGGCGCATCGCGGCAACCGCGCCGGCGCCGGCCGCGTAACCGCCCGCGACGCCTGGCTACGCGCCTCCTTCAACGCCGCGGCCTCGTCGTGGAAGTCGGCGCCCTTCCGACACGCGCGTTTTCGGCAGGCGCCACTCGATCGACGATCGCGGGCGTCTCCGGACGGCGCTCAGTCGACGAAAGCGTCGAGCGCGTTCTGATAGCGCTTCGCGTGCGAACGCTCCGCCTTCGCGAGCGTCTCGAACCAGTCGGCCACCTCGTCGAAGCCTTCTTCGCGCGCGCTCTTCGCAATGCCCGGGTACATGTCGGTGTACTCGTGCGTTTCGCCGGCGACCGCCGCCATCAGGTTCTGCCGCGATGCGCCGATCGGCAGCCCGGTCGCCGGATCACCGACCTGCGCCAGATAGTCGAGATGGCCGTGTGCATGGCCCGTTTCGCCTTCGGCCGTCGAGCGGAACAGCGCGGCGACGTCGTTCTGGCCTTCGACGTCGGCCTTGCTTGCGAAGTACAGGTAGCGGC
>JBDTXV010000205.1:0-5085 GCA_040006015.1 Caldimonas sp. | reverse complement strand
CCGGTGGAGGCGACGATCGCGCTGTCGATCATGCTGGTCGCCGGCGAGGCGCTGCATCGGCGCCGGACGCTGGCGCGCCGCTGGCCGGCGCTGGTCGCGTTCCTGTTCGGCCTCGTGCACGGCCTCGGCTTCGCCGGCGCGCTGAAGGAGATCGGCCTGCCCGACAACCACCTGCTGGTCGCGCTGCTGACGTTCAACGTCGGGGTCGAGATCGGACAGCTGATGACGGTCGCCGCGGCCTGGCTGCTGTGGCGGGCGAGCGCGCGCTGGCCCGGGCTCGCGGTTGCCCGCACCGCCGCGCTGTACGGCATCGGATCGGTCGCGGCGTACTGGTCGATGCTGCGCGTCGCGGCGATGTTTGCCTGAGACGGCAAGGCGCCTGGTCGGGAAATCGATCGCATGGACGAAGTCATCGGCCTCTTTCCGGTCCCGTTCCTGCGTTTGCCGGCGGCGCTGCCGCACGCGCTGGTAAACGACCTCGTCGCGCATTTCAGCGTCCAGGCGATCCAGGACAACAACGCCTCCGACAAGCTGTCGCACACGCGCATGCTGCGGCCCGGCGACAGCCCGCTGCTCGTCGACGTCGCAGCGCTCCTGCAACCGAAGCTGGTCGACTTCGGGGCGTTGCTCTTCGGTGAGCGCATCGGCTGGTCGCTGAAGGAGATGTGGGTCAACGTGCTCGACCCCGGCGGCCGCCAGGCGACGCACAACCATGCGAACAGCTTCGTCTCCGGCGTGCTGTATCTGACGCCGACCCACGAGTCGTCGCGCACCGTCTTCATGAAGTCGCCCGGCGGCACCGACTTCATCTTCCGGAACGACCACGCGCGGATGACGCCGGGTCCGTTCAACGCCGACAAGTGGATCAGCCCGGCGCCGGAGCCCGGCGACATGGTGCTGTTCCCGAGCTACCTGATGCATGCGGTCCCGCCGAATGCCGGCGAGCGCCGCGTCTCGCTGGCGTTCAACGCGATTCCCGCGCGACTGGAATCGTGGGGCTACACGATCGGCTTCAGCGGTTGATGCGAGCCGGACTCGACCTTCCGTTCGGTCGCATGAAGACCATTGCGCCGGCTGCCTGGCGCGGACCGATCGCGCTGTTGCTGATGGCCGCTTCCGGATTCGCGGGTCTCGGCTACCAGATCGTGTGGACGCAGCAATCGTCGGTGTGGCTCGGTCACGAATCGGCCGCGGTGCTGGCCGTGGTCGCGGCCTTCTTCGGCGGCCTGGCGCTGGGCGCCTTCACGATGGGTCCGCGCATCGAGCGCAGCGCGCGGCCGCTGCGCTGGTACGTTGCAAGCGAGCTCGCGATCGCTGCCTGGGGACTCGTCCTGATCGTCGCGATGGCGCCGTTCGGTGCATGGGCGCTCGATCTCACCGGCGCGCAGCCGAGCGTGCTCTGGCAGTGGACGGTCGCGTTCTGCGCCACGTTCCTGTTGTTGCTGCCGGCCACCGCGGCGATGGGCGCGACCTTGCCCGCGATCGAGCGCGCGACCGCGCAATGGCGCCTGGCCGGCCGCTCGATCGCCGCGCCCTACGCGAGCAACACCTTCGGCGCGGTGCTCGGCGTGCTCGCGACGGCGTTCTGGCTGCTGCCCGAGCTCGGGCTGGCCCGCACCGCAGGCGTCTGCATCGCGCTGAACCTCTTCTGCGCCGTCGGCGCACTCGCCGCGCTCACGCCGCATGCCGCGCCGGTCGCGCCACCGTCAGCGAGCTCATCGCCGGCCCGGCGCGCAGCGCTGGCGCGCCTCGCGGCCACAGGGTTACTCGGCATCGGCTACGAAGTGCTGGTCGCGCGGGTCCTCGGCCAGCTCACGGAGGACACGGTCTACACCTTCGCGATGCTGCTCGCGGTCTATCTGGTCGGCAGCGCATTCGGCGCCGCGTTCTATCGGCACCGGCTCGAGCGCCGGGGCGATTCGCAGGCCCTCGGCGACCGCCTGTTTTGCGCGCTTGCCGCGGCCTGCCTGATCGGCACCGCCAGCCTGTGGGCGGCCGAGCGGATCAAGACGGCGCTGCAGCAGGCCTTGGGCCCGAGCATGAGCGCGGCCGTCAGCGCCGAAGCGGCCCTCGCGCTGGCAGCGTTCGGTCTGCCGACGATCGTGATGGGCGCCCTGTTCAGCCATCTCAGCGCGCGCGCGAGCGCAGACGGCGCGAGCTTCGGGCAATCGCTCGCCGTCAACACGCTGGGAGCGGCAGTCGCGCCGCTACTGTTCGGGGTGCTGCTCGCGCCGGCGCTCGGCCCGAAGTCGGCGCTGTTGCTGGTCGCGTCCGGGTATCTCGCCCTGACGACTCGACGTGCCCGGCTGCGAGCCGCCGTCTGGGGCCCGGCGCTGATCGCGCTGGCCCTCGCCGCACTGGCGCCGCCGCTCGCATTCGTCGATATGCCCGATGGCGGACACATCGTCAGTTATCGCGAGGGCACGATGGCGGCGGTCAGCGTCGTCGAAGACCGCGACGGCGTCGCCCGGCTGCGCATCGACAACCGGCAACAGGAAGGCAGCAACTCGAGCCTTCTGGTCGACGGACGCCAAGCGCTGCTCCCGGTGCTGTTGCATCGGGCTCCGAAGCGCGCGCTGTTCCTCGGCCTCGGCACCGGCATCACGGCCTCCGTCGCGGCGCAGGATCCGACGCTGCAAGTCGATGCGGTCGAGTTGCTGCCCGAGGTCATCGCGGCGTCGCGGTATTTCACCGCGGCCGTCGATGACGGGAAAGCCCATCCTCGCTTGCACCTTATCGCGTCCGACGCGCGTCGCTACGTCCGCGCGACGCCGCAGCAATACGACGTGATCGTCGCCGACAACTTCCATCCGGCGCGCAGCGGGTCGGGGGCGCTCTACACCGTCGAGCACTTCGAAGCCGTGCGTGCACGCATGGCAGAGGGCGGGATATTCTGCCAATGGTTGCCGCTGCATCAGCTCGATCTGGCGACGCTGCGTAGCATCGTCCGGTCGTTCATCGACGTGTATCCGAACGGCGCGGCGATCCTGGCGAGCAACAGCCTCGAGACGCCGGTTCTCGGCCTCGTCGGAACGCGCAACGAGAGTCGCTTCGACATCGACGCGGTACGAGATCGCCTGGCACGCACGGCGTTTCCGATGGACCTTGCAGGCTTCGGCATCGACGACGAATATGCGCTGCTCGGCAGCTTCGTCGCCGGGCCGAAAGCCTTGGCTCGCTTCGCCGGCGACGCGCCCGCGAATACCGACGATCGGCCGATCGTCGCGTACCGCGCGCCACGCGTCACGTATGCGCCAGACTCGCGCCCGCGCGACCGCTTGATCGCGTTATTGCACGAACTCGTGATCGCGCCCGGCGATGTGATGGCCTTCTCGACCGACCCGGATCGGGCCCGCCGCTTGGCGGCCTACTGGACCGCGCGGAATCGTTTCATCGAGGCCGGTCGGGATGTACGTCCCTCGGCGAACGTGCAGCAGATGTTGGCCCAGGTGCGTGAGCCGCTGTTGTCCGTCCTGCGAACGAGCCCGGATTTTCGCCCTGCGTACGATCCGCTGATGCGCATGGCGACGATCCTCGCGCGCGCCGACAAGGCCGCGTCTCGTGCGCTGCTGGCCGAGATCGCGCAAACGCAACCGGGGCGGCCCGCGGCGGGACCCGCGCGGCTGCAGCCCGCTGATGCGAGGGCGCCATTGCCCTGATGCCTGGGCATCAGAATAGCTGCGATGACGCCCACCCCCAGCCCGCCGACCGCGCCGCATCGAACCCTCGTCACCCGCGCCGGCGTCCGCCGCGGCTTCATCGCGGCGCAGCCGCTCGCGATCGGCGTGCTGGTCTACGGCATCACGTTCGGGCTGCTCGCGCACGGCGCCGGCATCGTCGTCTGCGTCTCGACCGTCGTGCTGCTGAACGCACGCTATCTGCTGTACGGCGCGACGCGCTCGCGCTGGCTCTAGCGTCCTGTGGCTGCCGCGCCGGCGGCCTCTGGCTGATGCGCTTCGTCGCGGTGACGCCTCGGGTCGAATCGGCGTTGCGCGCCGCGCCGCTCGCGGTGATGGTCGGCGTCGTCGCGCCGGCGGCGCTGCACGGCGGCATCGCCGAGCTCGTCGGACTGGCCGTCGTCGGCCTCGCGATGGGGTGGCGCGGGAACGACGTCGTCGCGATGCTCGCCGGCGTCGTCGCGGTCGCGGCGATGCGCGCGCTGATCAGCTGACCAATCGGCGCCGGAGCGGGTCGCTGCTGGTCTGCGGCAGACCCTTCGCAACGCTAGCTCAGCGGCGCGAGCCGCTGCAGCAAGGTCGGCACGAGCTCGCTGACGGTCGGATGGATGTGCATGGCGCGCGAAATGACGGTGTAGGGCCGGCCGGACGCCATCACGTCGAGCAGTCCGTGCACGACCTCGTCGCCGTTCAAGCCGAGGATCGCCGCGCCGAGCAGCAGCTGCGTGTCGGCATCGACGAGCACCTTCATGAAGCCTTGCGTCTCGCCGGCCTCGCGCGCGCGGCCGACGCGCTGCATCGGCATCTTCGCGATCAACACGTTGCGGCCGCTGGCGCGGGCCTCGGCCTCGTTGATGCCGATACGGCCGAGCGCCGGATCGATGAAGAGCGCGTAGCACGGGATGCGGTCGGAGATGCGCCGCGGGTCGTCGTCGAACAGATTCGCCGCGACGATCTCGTGGTCGTTCCACGCGGTGTGCGTGAAGGCGCCGCGGCCGTTGCAGTCGCCGACCGCCCACACGCCGTCGCAGCTGGTCCGGCACTGATCGTCGACGACGATGTAGCCCCGATCGTCGGTGCGGATGCCGGCGACCTCGAGCCCGAGGCCATCGGTGTTGGGCCGGCGGCCGACTGCGAGCAGCACGTGGCTGCCGCGGATCGTCGGGTTGTCGGCGCCGCAGACCGCGCCGACGGCGATCCGCTCGCCGTCCGGCGCCAGCGACAGGCACTCGGAACCGAGCTCGAAGCGCACGCCTTCGGCCTCGAGGATCGAGCGGATCGCGGCGGAGACGTCGGCGTCCTCGCGCGCCAGCAGCCGGTCCGATTTCTCGACGATCGTCACCGCCGAGCCGAAGCGCCGCATCATCTGCGCGAACTCGAGGCCGATGTAGCTGCCGCCGACGATGAC
>JBDTXV010000204.1:0-5103 GCA_040006015.1 Caldimonas sp. | reverse complement strand
ATCGCGCCGGCCAGCAGCCGGGTGAACGCGGTCGGCGCTTCGGCGGCGATCATCAAGCCGCGAAATATCAGGAACGTGAAGCCGAGCATCAGCGCCACGCAGCCGGCCAGTCCGAACTCCTCCGAGAACGCGGCGAAGATGAAGTCGGTGGTGCGTTCGGGAATGAATTCGAGGTGCGTCTGCGTGCCCTTCATGAAGCCCTTGCCTTCGATGCCGCCCGAGCCGATCGCGATCATTCCCTGGATGATGTGAAAGCCCTTGCCGAGCGGGTCGGTGGTCGGGTCGAGCAGCGTGCAGACGCGGTTCTTCTGGTAGTCGCGCAGCATCGGCCACTTCACCTCGGGCTGGCAGATCCTGTCCTCGGAGACGATGACCGCGGTGATCGCCGCGGCGCCGAGCAGGCCGATCGGCACGATCAGCTTCCACGACAGGCCGGCGAAGAAGATCACGTAGAGGCCGGCCGAGAGCACCAGGATCGCGGTGCCGAGGTCGGGCTGCTTGACGATGAAGCCCACCGGCACCATCAGGAGCAGGGTCGCGATCACGAAGTCGAGCGCGCGCAACTGGCCCTCGCGGCGCTGGAACCACCAGGCGAGCATCAGCGGCATCGCGATCTTCAGGATCTCGCTCGGCTGGATCACGACGCCGACGTTGAGCCAGCGCGTCGCGCCCTTCTTCGTGACGCCGAGGCCCGGCAGCGCGGTCATCACCAACAGCACGACGCCGACCATGTACAGCGGGATCGCGAGCTTCATCAGCAGCTGCGGCGGCACTTGCGCCGCGATGAAAAGGACGAGCAGCGCGAGCAGCATGTTGCGGCCGTGATCGACGAAGCGCGTGCCATGGTCGAAGCCGGCCGAATACATCGTGATCAGACCGGCCGTCGCGAGCAGCAACAACGCGATCAGCAGCCAGCCGTCGAAGCCGGTGAAGACCGGCTTCAGGCGCTGCCACGGCGACGTCGACGCGAACGTCGCGCTCATCGCGCGCTCGCGACCGGCGTCGCCGCGACGGGCGCGGCCGACGCCGCAGCCGCGGGCGGCAGCGCGCCGCCGTCGACGGTGCCTCCGGGCAGCGGCACCGACGCGATCGGTCGCGGCGTGCCGATCGGCGCGGTCGATTTGCCGGCCTGCGTGGCCTCGATGTCTTCCTCGCTCGGATAGAGGCCCTGCAGTACGAAATCGAAGATGCGGCGCGCGATCGGCGCCGCGGCTCCGGCACCGAAGCCGGCGTTCTCGACCACCAGCGCGAGCGCGATCTGCGGCGCCTCCAACGGCGCGAACGCGGTGTAGAGCGCATGGTCGCGATGCCGCTCGTCGACCTTGTTGGCGTTGTACTTCTCGTTGGCCTTGATCTCGATCACCTGCGCGGTACCGGTCTTGCCGCCCGAGCGATACGGCGCGCCGACGAACGACTTCGCCGACGTTCCTTCCTGGGTCACGCCGTAGAGCGCCTGATGGATGAACGCGACATGCTCGGGCTTCCACGGCAGCGGTGGCAGCTCGTCGCCGACCAGACGGCGCGGCGTCCGGCTCTCGTAGTGCTCGATCGCCTTGACGAGGTGCGGCGTGTGGCGGTGGCCGGCGGCCGCTACCGTCGCGGTCGCCTGGGCCAGCTGCAGCATCGTGAACGCGTTGTAGCCCTGGCCGATGCCGAGCGAGATCGTCTCGCCGGCATACCACTTCTGCTGTTCCTTCTGGCGATACGCCTTCTTCTTCCACTCGGTCGACGGCAGCGTTCCGCGCAGCTCGCCCTGCATGTCGATGCCGGTCAGCTGGCCGAGGCCGAGCGGCTGCATGAAGTCGTGGATCGCGTCGACGCCGAGGTCGTTGGCGAGCGTGTAGTAATAGGTGTCGCACGACTGCACGATCGACTTGTACATGTCGACCGAGCCGTGCCCGCCTTCCTTGTCATCGCGGAACTTGTGGTTGCCGAACCAGAAGTAGCCCGGGTCGCTGATCGTCTGCTGCGGCGTGCGCTTGCCCAGAGTCAGCGCGGCGAGCGCCATCAGCGGCTTGTAGGTCGAGCCGGGCGGATAGCTGCCGCGCAGCGCCCGGTTCAGCAGCGGCTTGTCGGGCGATTCGTTCAGCGCCTTCCAGTTCTCGACATCGATGCCATCGACGAACAGGTTCGGATCGAAGTTCGGCTTGCTGACGAACGCGAGCACCTCGCCGTTGCGCGGGTCGATCGCGACCAGCGCGCCGCGGCGGTCGCCGAACAGCTCCTCGATCATCGCCTGCAAGCGGATGTCGATCGACATCACGATCGCGTTGCCGGGCAACGCCCGGTTGCTCTTCAGGCGCCGCACCGCGTGGCCGCCGGCGCTCATCTCGACTTCCTCGAAGCCGGTCGTGCCGTGGAGCTCCGATTCGTAGCTCTGCTCGACGCCGAGCTTGCCGATGTATTCGGTGCCGCGGTAATTGGCCTCGTCGTCGGAATCGTCGATCTTTTCCTTTTCGGCCTGGTTGATCCGGCCGATGTAGCCGATCAGGTGGCTGCCGACCTCGCCGAGCGGATAGTTGCGGAACAGGCGCGCCTTGATGTCGACGCCCTCGAAGCGAAATCGCTGCGCGGTGAAGCGGGCGACCTCCTCCTCGTTGAGCTTCGTGCGGATCGGCAGCGACTCGAAGCTCTTGCTTTCGTCGAGCAGGCGGCGGAAGCGCTTGCGGTCGCGCGGCTGGATGTCGACGACCTCGGCGATGCGGTCGATCGTTCCCTCGAGGTCGGCGACTTTCGACGGCGTGATCTCGAGTGTGTAGGCCGAATAGTTGGTCGCCAGCACGACGCCGTTGCGGTCGAGTATCAGGCCGCGATTCGGGACGATCGGCACGACCGCGATCCGGTTGTTCTCGGCCTGCGTCATCAGCTCTTCGTGGCGGTAGATCTGCAGATAGGCCAACCGCGTGCCGAGCAGCCCGAAAGCGATCAGCACGAACGCCGCCGCCGCCACCAGACGGAGGCGGAAGCGCGAGAGCTCGCGCTCGGTGTTCTTCAGCTCGGTCACAGAGGTCGATTCTGATCCGGGTCGGGGGCGCGGCGCTGCGGCGCCAGCAGCAAGACCGTGACAACCGGCCACAACAGCGCCTCGAAAACCGGCGCGAGCAGCAGCTCCCAGCCCGGGAACATGCCGCCGGCGACGACCCGCACCAGCATCGCGACGGCATGCGCCGCGAGAAAGAGCGGCAGCACTTGCAGCGCTTGCGACGGCACCGCGAACCACAGCAGGCGCCGATGCACCGTGATCGCGAAGAAGCTGAGCAGCGTGTAGGCGAGCGCATGCTGGCCGAGCACCGCGCCGCTGTGCACGTCCATCAGCAGGCCGAACACGAACGCGACGCCGACGCCGATGCGGCGCGACTGGTGCACGTTCCAGAACACGAGCACGAGCGCGAGGAAATCGGGCAGCGCCGGAATCCGGCCGAGAGGAATCAGGTTCAGCGCGAGCGCGATGAACAGCGTCATCCAGACGAACAGCGGATTGACCGGCATCAGCAGCTGGTCGGCGCTGCGCGGCATGATCATTTGCGGCCGCCTCTCTTCGCGCCCGGCTTCGAGGGAGCGTCGGCGGCGGGCTCGGGCCGCTCGGGCATCTGCGCGCCGACCGGATCGAGCACCAGCACGTGCCGAACGCCGTCGGCCTTCGCGAGCGGCGCGAGCAGGATGCGCGCGAAGCCCGAGTCTTCCTTGCGATCGACCGCGGCGACCTTCGCGACCGGCAGGCCCGGCGGATAGACCCCGTCGACGCCCGACGTCGTCAGCGTGTCGCCGACCTGCACGTCGGCATTGCCGGCCATGAAGCGCAACTCCATTCCAGAGCCGAGCGCGCTGGTGCCGCCGTATGCGGCGCTGCGCGCCAGGGTCCTGCTGTTCAGCACCGGGATCGCGGCGTCCTTGTCGATCAGCAGCGTCACCTCGGACGACGCCAGATAGACGCGCGTCACCTGCCCGAGCACGCCGCCTTCGTTGATCACCGGCGACGCGAGCGCGATGCCGTCGCTCGAACCGCTGTCGATGATGACCTTGCGCGAATACGGGTCCGGCGCCTCGTAAAGGATTTGCGCCGCATGCGATTGAACGACAAGGCCGGGACGCAACTCGAGCAGAGCGCGCAGGCGCACGTTCTCCTGCAGCAGCTGCTCGGCGCGCATCGCCCGCTCGGACAGGCGCGCGAGTTCGCTGCGCGCCACTTCCTCGCGCACCAGCGCGCCGCGCAAGCCGATCATGTAGTCGCTGCCGTCCCTGACGACCTCGATCGGAAACAGCAGCGCGCGCTCCAACGGATGCAGCATGGCCGCCGCGACGGCGCGCGCCGGCTGCGTGATCTTGAAGCGGATGTCGGCCACCATCAGCAGCACCGCGAGCGCCGAGCAGAAGGTCAACTTCGTCAGCGCCGAGGGCCCTTGACGAAAGAAGGGCGGCGGCGTCCGGTCTATCGTGCCGATGGCCATGGGCGGGTGCGGGGACGAGGTCCGAAGTCGGCTGCGCCTTCGACGACGACTCGCAGAGGGGATTGTCTACCGCTCTGCGGATTCCGGCAGGCGCCGGCCGGTGTCCGTTCGCTGCACCCTGACGGGCGTCGGGGGCCGGTTCGGGTTCGTGCGTTCACTCACTCGGAAGTGAAGATCGCGCCGAGGCGTTCCATGCGCTCGAGCGCCATGCCGCAACCGCGCACGACGCAAGTCAGCGGATCTTCGGCGACCAGAACCGGCAGGCCGGTCTCCTCGGCGAGCAGCCGGTCGAGATCGCGCAGCAGCGCGCCGCCGCCGGTCAGCATCATCCCGCGCTCGGCGATGTCGGCGCCGAGCTCGGGCGGCGTCTGTTCGAGCGCGTTCTTGACGCTCGAGACGATCTGGTTCAGCGGATCGGTCAGCGCTTCGAGGATCTCGTTGCTCGAGATTGTGAAGCTGCGTGGCACGCCTTCGGAAAGATTGCGACCCTTGACCTCGATCTCCTTGACTTCGGAGCCGGGGAAGGCGCTGCCGATGTTCTTCTTGATCGACTCGGCGGTCGGCTCGCCGATCAGCATGCCGTAGTTGCGGCGGATGTAATTGATGATCGCTTCGTCGAACTTGTCGCCGCCGACGCGCACGCTGCCCTTGTAGA
>JBDTXV010000203.1:0-5121 GCA_040006015.1 Caldimonas sp. | reverse complement strand
TCGGTGAGCCACTGCGCGACGATGCGCGCGAGCACGTCGGTCGTGCCGGCCGGCGGGTACGGCACGACCCATTTGACCGGCTTGACCGGATAGTCCGCGGCCAGCGCCGGGCGGCCGAAAGCCGCGAGGCAGAGCAGCGGGAGGACGAGCAGGCGGACCGATCGAATCACGGGTTGTCTCCTTCTGTGGGCGGCCCGTGACCGGGCCGATAGTTTGTCGGCGGACGATAACGCAGGCGGCGCCTCCGGCGCGAGCGCTACTTGCGGACGAAGCGGACGATCATCTCGACGATGCTGTCGCGGCGCGCCCGCAGAGCCGCCGGCGACGCCAGGTCGCGCTTGAAGATCAGCGCGAAGGTGTGGCGGTTCGCGACGCTGAAGAAGCACAGCGCCGAGATCGACATGTGCAGGTCGGTCGCGTCGATGTCGCGCCGAAACACTTTCGCGCGCACGCCGCGTTCGCAGATCGTGCGCACCGCGTCGATCGCCGGCACGTTGAGCTGCTGGATCGTGTGGCTCTGCGCGAGGAATTCGCCGCGGTGCATGTTCTCGTTCATCACCAGGCGGATGAACTCCTCGTTGTCCTGCTGGTAGTCGAACGTGAACGCGACCAGCTTGCGCAGCGCATCTTCGGGCGCAAGGTCTTCGAGATTCAGATGCGATTCGATCTCGCGGATGCGGTGGTACGCCGCTTCAAGCACCGCGAGGTAGAGGCCCTCCTTGCTGCCGAAGTGGTAATAGATCATTCGCTTGCTGGTGCGCGTCGATGCGGCGATCTCGTCGATGCGGGCGCCGCTCAGCCCCTTGTCGGCGAATTCGGCGGTCGCGATGCGCAGGATGTCGGACATCGAGCCCTGCGCGTCGTAGGCCCGTTTCACCGGCTTCTTCGCTGCGGCGGCCACGGGTCCTTCGTGTACCAGTTCGTTCATTCTTGAAGATTAGCACAGGCCATCCCCGAGTCCACCATAGGCAATACGGGTTTTTACCGATACAAATATCCGTACTGGTTAGTACATTGTCTCAATCGGCTCTATTTTTGCGGCCGAACCACCAGGAGACTCTCCCATGAACCCGAGATCCCCGAACGCCGGCGTCCAGCCGGTTCGCGCCCCGCGCAAGGCGGCCTTCGCGAGCTGGATCGGCAGCGCCGTCGAGTACTACGACTTCTTCATCTACGGCACCGCCGCCGCGCTGGTGTTCGGCAAGATCTTCTTCCCGTCGATCGACCCGCAGCTCGCGACCGTCGCCGCGTTCGCGACCTTCGGCGTCGCCTACATCGCGCGGCCGTTCGGCGCGTTCGTGCTCGGCCACGTCGGCGACAAGTTCGGACGCAAGAAGGTGCTGACTTTCACGCTGCTGCTGATGGGCGTCTCGACGTTCCTGGTCGGCGCGCTGCCGACCTACGACCAGATCGGCATCGCATCGCCGATCATGCTGGTGATCCTGCGGCTGATGCAGGGCATCTCGGCGTCGGGCGAACAGGCCGGCGCGAACTCGATGACGCTCGAACACGCGCCGGCGCACCGCCGCGCGTTCTTCACGAGCTTCACGTTGTCGGGCACGCAGGCCGGGCTGATCCTCGCGACGCTGGTCTTCATCCCGATCTCGGCCTTGTCCGAAGCCGACCTGCTCGCCTGGGGCTGGCGCGTTCCGTTCTTCCTGAGCGCAGTCGTCGTCGCGGTCGGCTTCTGGGTCCGGCGCACGCTGCCCGAGACGCCGGCCTTCGCCGAAGAGGAAGCCAGTCACGTGACGCCGAAGCTGCCGGTCGTCGAGCTGTTCAACACGCACGGCGTCGACGTGCTGCGCGTGATCTTCGCGGCGCTGGTCTCGGTCGTCAGCACGATCTTCAGCGTCTTCACGCTGTCGTATGCGGTCAACACGATGCACATCCCGCGGGCGACGATGCTCTTGGTGCTGGTGCTCGCGAACGTCGTCGCGCTCGGCGCGATTCCGCTCTGGGCGATGCTGTCGGACCGGATCGGCCGGCGCCCGGTGTTCGTGATCGGCGCGCTCGGTTCGGCCGCGCTGATCTGGCCGTACATGTGGGCGCTCAGCACCACGAACATCGCGCTGATCTTCACGTTCGGGCTGCTCCTCTCGGGCGTCGTCTACAGCGCCGCGAACGGCGTCTGGCCGGCGCTGTACGGCGAGATGTTCGACACGCGCGTTCGCCTGTCGGGGATGGCGATCGGCACGCAGATCGGCTTCGCGCTCGGCGGCTTCGCGCCGACGATCAGCGCCGCGCTGCTCGGCACCGGCCCGAACGGCTGGGTTCCGGTCGCGACGTTCACGACCGTGGCCGCCGTCGTCGCCGCGCTGTCGGCCTGGTCGGCGCGCGAAACCTACAACGTGCCGATGGAACAGCTCGGCAAGCGCGGCGGCCCGCTGCCGGCGTACGCTTGAGCCAACCGGCACGCAATCCGCGCAACCCGACGACGACGCAATGATCAGCGGCAAGACGACCCTCATCGCGCACCTCGGCTATCCGACCGAAGCCTTCAAGGCGCCGATGATCTACAACCCGTGGTTCGAGCAGCGCGGCATCGATGCGGTCGTCGTGCCGATGGGCGTCAAGCCCGACGACTACCCGGCCGCGCTGCAGACGCTCGCGCGCCTGACGAACCTGCGCGGCGCGCTCGTGACGATGCCGCACAAGGTCACGACCTTGGGCCTCGCCGACGAGGTCACGACGACCGCACGCATCGCCGGGGCCTGCAACGCGCTGCTGAAGCGGCCCGACGGGACCTGGCTCGGCGACCAGTTCGACGGCGCCGGCTTCGTCCGCGGGGTCGAGCGCAAGGGCCGGCGCGTCGCCGGCGCGCGTGCTCTCGTGACCGGCTGCGGCGGGGTCGGCTCGGCGATCGCGGCGTCGCTTGCCGCCGCCGGCGTCGCCGAGATCGGCCTCTTCGACAACCTCGCAGCGTCGGCCGAAGCCCTGGCGGATCGGTTGCGGCAGCACTATCCGCGGCTGGTCGTGCGGACCGGATCGAAAGACCCGGCCGGACACGATATCGTCGTCAATGCGACACCGCTCGGCATGCAAGACGGCGACCCGCTGCCGATCGACGTCGAGCGGATCGACGCCGGCGCGCTGGTCGGCGAGGTCGTGATGAAAACCGAGTTCACACCGCTGCTGAGCGCCGCGAAAGCGAAGGGCTGCCAGATCCAGGTCGGCAGCGACATGCTGTACGAGATGATCCCGGCCTATCTCGAGTTCTTCGGCTTCGGCAACGCGACGCCGGACGAGTTGCGCGCGGTGTCGCGCATCAGTTACTGAACCGCACGTCTTTGAATCGAGGAGCCTTCGATGACCACTCCCTGCATCATCTCCGTCGCGATCACCGGCTCGCTGCCGCGCAAGAAGGACAACCCGGCGGTGCCGGTCACCATCGCCGAGCAGGTCGAATCGACGCAGGCCGCGTACGAGGCCGGCGCGACGCTCGTCCATCTGCACGTGCGCAACGACGACGAGACGCCGACCTCGGCGCCGGAGCGCTTCGCGCTGGTGCTCGAAGGCATCCGCAAGCACGCGCCCGGCATCGTCACGCAGGTCTCGACCGGCGGCCGCTCGGGCGCCGGCCGCGAGCGTGGCGGGATGCTGTCGCTGCGGCCCGACATGGCGTCGCTCGCGACCGGCTCGGTCAACTTCCCGACCCGGGTCTACGACAACTCGCCCGAGCTGGTCGACTGGCTCGCGGCGGAAATGATCGCGTACGGCATCAAGCCCGAGGTCGAGGCGTTCGACCTGTCGATGATCTTCCAGGCAGTTGCAATGCAGAAGGCCGGCAAGATCGTCGGACCGCTGCACATCCAGTTCGTGATGGGGATCAAGAACGCGATGCCGGTCGATCACGCGGTGTTCGATTTCTACGTCGACACGTTGAAGCGCCTCGCGCCCGACGCGACGTGGACCGGCGCCGGCATCGGCAAGGATCAGCGGACGCTGGTCGAATGGTCGCTGCAGCGCGGCGGCCACTGCCGCACCGGCCTCGAAGACAACGTCCGCCTCGACCGCGACACGCTGGCCCCGTCGAACGCGGCGCTGGTCGCGCAGGTCGCCGACCTGTGCGCGAAGCACGGCCGCCATCCGGCATCGGTCGCGGAGGCGCGCCAGCTGCTGCGTCTGCCGGCCGCGAAGGTCGAGTCCGGAGTCCACGCATGACGCGCCACGGCAAGGCGCCGGTCGCCGACGCCGAATTCCTGATGCGCGACACGACGTCGCATCCGCCCGCCTATGCGCCCGGCTACAAGACCAGCGTGCTGCGCAGTCCGCGCCTCGCGCTGATCTCGCTGCAGCAGTCGCTTTCGGAAGTGACCGCGCCGGTGTTCGGCGCCGACGAGCTCGGTCCGCTCGACCACGATCTGATCATGAACGCCGCGAAGGGCGGTCTTCCTGTCGGCGAGCGCATCGTCGTCCACGGCTTCGTGCAGGACCAGCTCGGCCGCCCGGTCCGGAACGCGCTGGTCGAGGTCTGGCAATGCAACGCCAGCGGGCGCTATCGCCACAAGAAGGACCAGTACATCGGCGCGCTCGATCCGAATTTCGGCGGCTGCGGCCGGATGCTGACCGACGAGAACGGCTACTACGTCTATCGCACGATCAGGCCCGGTCCCTATCCGTGGCGCAACCGTGTCAACGACTGGCGCCCGGCGCACATCCACTACGCGATCTCCGGCGACGGCTGGGCCCAGCGCCTGATCACGCAGATGTATTTCGAAGGCGATCCGCTGATCCCGCACTGCCCGATCCTCCAGACCGTGCCGAGCGACGAGCAGGTCCGCGGCCTGATCGCGCTGCAGGACCGCGGCGCGTTCGTGCAGCTCGACAGTCGCGCGTACCGCTTCGACATCGTGCTGCGCGGCCAGCGCGCGACCTTGTTCGAGAACGCGGTGCAGCAGTCGGAGGTCTCGCAATGACGCAACAGCAATTGGCGCCGCTGATGCGCGAGACCGCGTCGCAGACCGCGGGGCCGTATGTCCACATCGGCCTCGCGCCGCAGCAGGCCGGCTTCGACATCTTCGAGAACAACTTCGGCAGCGTGCTCGCGACGGCGAAGACGAAGGGCGAGCGCATCCGCATCGAAGGCCGCGTCTTCGACGGCATCGGCACCGTGCTGAAGGA
>JBDTXV010000202.1:0-5138 GCA_040006015.1 Caldimonas sp. | reverse complement strand
CGGCCGGATCGATCGCATACGGATGCCACCGGTACGAGAGTAGCTGCTGCGGCTCGATGCGCTCGACGACGATGTCGAACCAGACGTGCTCGTAGCCCTTGATGGTGATCTGCCCGCGCGCTCGTCGGCCGGTTGCGAAGGACTGGCCTTCGAGGTTCGCGCCGAACCAGGTGCCGAATTCCTCGGCGTTCGAGAGGGCGCGCCAGACGCGCTCGCGCGGCGCGTCGATCATCACGCTGCGTTCGATGCGGTCAGTGCCGGTGGTGGTGGCGGTGGTCATTCGTGTTCTCCTCGGTTCAGGTTGCCGCAGCCGTCGCCGTGCGCTCGTGCGGCGTGCCGTGGCCGGTCTCGACGAATCGACGCAGGCTGCCCAGGTAGTGCCGCCAGCCGTCGCTGCAGATGCCGTAGCACTCGAAGTCCGGCACGAGACCGACGTGCTCGAAGTCGAGGCGGGTGCGGCGTTCGCCATCCTGCGCCAGGCGGAAGACGAGCTCGGTGCCGATCCATTCGTCGCGGCGCGTGATCGCGGCCGCGGCGATGTGAGCGTCGACGCAGGTCCATCGGACTTCGCGTTCCGGATCGAGCCGCTCGATCCGCATCGCCTTGCGATTCGGCCCGAAGCGAAAGCGGTGGATGCCGCCGGCTGCGGCGGCGACGTCGCAATCGTGCGTCCACCAGCCGCGCAGGCCCTGCGGCGTGGTCAGCGCGGCATAGACCGCGGCGGTGTCGGCCTCGAGGACGAGGCTCTGTCGGTAATGGCTCATCGAGCGGCTCCTTCAAGCAACCGAATGGTTGTGTATCAGCAGTATGGACCGATTTCCGAAAAATGCAACCTTTTGGTTGTGTGATCGTTTCTTCAGACGCGGCGTAAGGTTTCCGCAAAACGTGCTTGACGAGATACCGACTGGTTGGTATGTTGTCGATCAATGAATGCCCGCCTGCTCCCGCCGGCCGCGCGCAACGCGCGCGACCGCATCCTCGACGGCGCGTTGACGGTCATCCGCAGCAAGGGCTACAGCGCGACCACGGTCGACGACCTGTGCGCCGCGGCCGAGGTGACGAAGGGCGCGTTCTTCCATCACTTCGCGAGCAAGGAAGCGCTCGCGGTCGCGGCGGCGGACCACTGGTCTGCGCTGACCTCGGCGCTCTTCGAGGCCGCGCCGTATCACGCCGCGGCCGATGCGCGCGACCGCGTGCTCGGCTACCTCGACTTCCGCGCCGCGATCCTGCAAGGCACCGTCGCCGAGTACACCTGCCTGGTCGGCACGATGGTGCAGGAGGTGCACGACTCGAACCCTGCTATCCGCGAGGCCTGCGCACGCTCGATCGTCGGCCACGCCGCGACGCTCGAGGCCGACATCGGCGCGGCCATCGCCGCGAGCCCGCGCTGCGCCGGCATCGACGCGCATCAGCTCGCGTTGCACACGCAGGCGGTGCTGCAGGGCGCCTTCATCCTCGCGAAGGCGACGCAGGACGTCGCCGCCGCGGCCGCATCGATCGGCCACCTGCGCGCCTATTTCGAGTTCCTGTTCGACCGGCCGCAGCCGAGCGGGCGGCGAGCTTCGTCTACCACCCGGCGAAAGGGAAAGCCGGCCGCGCGGCGGCTCCGGCGGCAGCGTCCTGCCGCCGCACGCCGCGACGGAAACCGGGGAGACTGACCATGAGCAACACCAAGATCACGCCCCATCTCTGGTATGCGATCAGCGTCGGCCCGCTCGATGCGTCCGATCATTCGGTGTCCGAAGCGGCTGCGACAGCAATCTGAAAAAGGAGCATGCAATGGACTACATCGATGGCTTCATCGCGGCGGTGCCGACCGCGCGTCGCAACGACTACGAGCGCCACGCCGAGCGCGGCGCGGCTCTCTTCAAGGAGCACGGCGCGCTGCGCGTCGTCGAGTGCTGGGGCAACGACGTGCCGGAAGGCAAGCTCACGTCGTTTCCGCTGGCGGTGAAGCGGCAGGACGACGAGACCGTCGTGTTCTCGTGGATCACCTGGCCTTCGAAGGCGGTGCGTGACGAGGCCTGGAAGAAGCTGATGGACGATCCGCGCATGAAGCCCGAGGCGAACCCGATGCCGTTCGACGGCAAGCGGCTGATCTACGGCGGCTTCGAGGTGATGTTCGACCGGTAGGCCGGCGCGGCGGCTAGCCGCCGCGAGCGAGCTGCGCGGCGTGGATCGCGCGCACGGTCTCGATCGTGTCGGCATCGTCGGCGCGCTTGTCGCTCCGATAGCCCTTCACGCGCGCGAAACGCAGCGCCAGGCCGCCCGGATATTGCGGGCTCTCCTGCAGGTCGTTGAACGCGACCTCGATCACGAGCTCCGGCCGCACCTGCACGATGTGGCCGTCGCGCCGGCTCTCGCGCGCGAGCAGCTCGCGCGTCTGCCATTCGAGGAGCTGGTCGGTCATGCCCTTGAAGGTCTTGCCGAGCATGACCCAGCCGCCTTGGCGGTCGCGCGCGCCGAGGTGCAGGTTCGAGAGCCAGCCGCGGCGGCGGCCGTTGCCCCATTCGGCGGCGAGCACGACCAGATCGAGCGTGTGCGCGCGCTTGACCTTGAGCCAGCTCGCGCCGCGGGCGCCGGCCTCGTAGCGCGCATCGAGCGCCTTCACCATCACGCCTTCGTGGCCGCGGGCCAGCGCGTCGGCGTAGAAATCCTCGGCCGCGCCGACGTCGGCGGTGACGAGCCGCGGGATCACGAGCGCCGCCGGCAACGCGGCGGCGAGCGCGTCGAAGCGCTCGTGCGCGGGCCGGTCGACGAGCGCCGTGCCGTCGCGATACAGGCAGTCGAAGAAGAACGCCGCGAGCGGCAGCTCGGCGCGCATCCGCTCGACGTCGAGCTTGCGGCCGAAGCGCCGCATCGTCACCTGGAACGGCTGCGGTGCGCCGCCGGCGCCGAGCGCGACGACCTCGCCGTCGAGGATCAGCTCGTGCGCCGGCAGCGCCCGCAGCGCCTCGACGATCTCCGGCACCGACGCGGTCACGTCGTTCAGCGCACGCGTGTAGACCCGCACCTCCGGACCGTCCTTGTGGACCTGCACGCGCGCGCCGTCGACCTTCCATTCGACCGCCGCGGTGCCGAGCTGCGCCATCGCGCCGGCGATGTCGTCGGCCGGCTGCGCGAGCATCGGCTGCACCGGCCGCTGCAGCGCGATCGCGAAGCGCGCGAGCGCGGCCGCGCCTTCGGTCAGCGCGACCTGCGCGACCGCCGCAACGCTGCCGGCGACCATCGCGGCGCGGCGCACGTCGGCGACCGGCACGCCTGCGGCAGCCGCGATCGCATCGATCATCACGCCCTCGAGCGCGCCCTGGCGCAGCTCGCCGACGAAGAGGCGCAACAGGAAGTCCTGCTCGGCCGCGGTCGCGCGCTCGAACAGCGCGCGCAGCTGCACGTTGCGTTCGACCGCCGAGCCCTTGCCGGTCGTCGTCGCGATGCGGGCGAGCGCGGCATCGACATCGCCGACCGTCAGCACCGGCTGATCCGCTGGCGCGCCGCGCAGCGCGGCGAGCGTCGCGTAGCCGATGCCGATCCGACCCTGCGGCGTCTCGCCGGACAGGTAGGCGACGATGATCGCGATCTCGCCGGCGTCGGCGCTGTGCAGGCAGCCGGCGATCGCGTCGCGCTTCGCGAGACGGCTCGACGTGCGCGCGGCGGCACCGGACGCATCGACCACGGCAGCGAGCAAGGTCGTCATCCGTGCATTTTGTGTCGCTGCGGCCGATCGATGCGCGGGCGCGCGCGCCGCCGACGCGCCTGCGTCGCAGAGAATGCGGCCGAGAGGGGAACGCCATGACCACCTACCACCAGATCCGGACCTCGATCGGCCCCGGCCGCCTCGCCGGCGCCTTGCGCTATTCGCTCGCCGGCTTCCGCCACGCGGCGCGGGGCGAGGCGGCGTTCCAGCAGGAGCTGCTGGTCTCGCTGGTGCTGCTGCCGGCGGCGCTGCTGATGCCGGTGCCGGTGATCGAACGGCTGCTGCTGGTGCTGTCGATGCTGTTCGTGATGGCGGTCGAGCTGCTGAACTCGGCGATCGAGGCGACCGTCGACCGGATCTCGTCGGAGCGCCATCCGCTCGCCGGCCAGGCGAAGGACATGGGCAGCGCCGCGGTCTTCATCGCGCTGGCGATGTCGGCGCTGTGCTGGGCCGTGATCGCCGGGCCCGTCGTCGGCGCGTGGCTCGGCGGCGCGCTGCGCTGAGCGACGGCGCGGGCAACGCCGGCCGGCGGCCGGCGTAACATTCGATTCATCGCCGCCGTCGCCGTTGCAATGGCGCCCTTTTCCGCCGTGTCGCGTGCCGCCGAGCAGCAGCAGGTTCCATTCCGGCGCCTACCAGCAACCGCGTATCAACCCGGCACCGTCCATGCGCCGGCAGCGCGGACGCCGCACCACATTTGAAGCGCCATGAGCCACGTCATCCATCGATCCCTGCGCGCGACGCCGCCGGTCGCGATCGGCGCCGAGGGCGTCCACATCGTCGACGCGAGCGGCAAGCGCTACCTCGACGCCTGCGGCGGCGCCGCGGTCTCGTGCCTCGGCCACGCGCACCCCGAGGTGCTCGCCGCGATGCACGCGCAGATCGACAAGCTCGCCTACGCGCACACCGGCTTCTTCACGAGCGAGGCGTCGGAAGCGCTCGCCGAGCAGCTCGCGCGGACCGCGCCGGCCGGGCTCGACCAGGTCTATCTCGTCTCTGGCGGATCGGAGGCGATCGAGTCGGCGCTGAAGCTCGCACGCCAGCACTGCGTCGAGATCGGCGAGCCCGAGCGCACGACCTTCGTCGCGCGGCGCCAGAGCTATCACGGCAACACGCTCGGCGCGCTCGCGGTCGGCGGCAACGAGTGGCGGCGGCGCCAGTTCGCGCCGCTGCTGATCGATGTCGGTCGCGTCGCGCCGTGCTACGAATACCGCGACCGCGCGAGCGGCGAAAGCCGGGCCGACTACACCGCGCGCCTGCTCGCCGAGCTGCAGCAGGAATTCGAGCGCATCGGCCCGGAGCGCGTGATCGCGTTCGTCGCCGAGCCGGTCGTCGGCGCGACGCTCGGCGCGGTGCCGCCGACGCCCGGCTACTTCGCCGGCGTGCGCAAGCTCTGCGACCGCTACGGCATCCTCTTCATCGCCGACGAGGTGATGTGCGGGAT
>JBDTXV010000201.1:0-5144 GCA_040006015.1 Caldimonas sp. | reverse complement strand
AAGGACCTGATCATCAGCGGCGGCTTCAACATCTACCCGAGCGACCTCGAGGCGGTGCTGCGCGAGCATCCGGCCGTCGCCGACGTCGCGGTCACCGGCGTGCCGTCGGCGCAATGGGGCGAGACGCCGGTCGCCTTCGTGGTCCGCAGCGCCGGCGACGACAGCCGCGCCGAAGACGTGATGCAATGGCTGAATCGTCGCGTCGGCAAGACCCAGCGCCTCGCCGACCTGCGCTACATCGCCGAGCTGCCGCGCAGCGCGATCGGCAAGGTGCTGAAGCGCGAGCTGCGCGATAACTACGCCGCCGGTCGCTGATTGCGGCGCGCGGCTTCGAACAACCCGCGTCGTTCGCGACGCGGCCCGACCGACAGAAAGCGAGACCCCGATGAGTTCAACCGCAATGACCTATGCCCCGCTCGGCGCAAGCGGCCTGAAGGTGTCGCCGCTCTGGCTCGGCACGATGATGTTCGGCGACCAGACCGACGAGACCGAAGCGGCACGCATCGTCGCGGCCGGACGCGAGGCCGGCGTCAACGCGATCGACACCGCGAACGTCTACGCCGGCGGCGAATCCGAGCGCATCACCGGCCGGCTGATCAAGGCCGAGCGCGAGCACTGGGTCCTCGCGACCAAGCTCGCCAATCCGATGGGCAAGGGTCCGAACGATCGCGGACTGTCACGCCGCCACATGCTGCACGCGGTCGACGCGAGCCTGGCCCGACTCGGCACCGACTGGGTCGACGTGCTGTACCTGCATCGCGAAGACGAGACGACGCCGCTCGAAGAGACGCTCGCGGCGATCGACCATCTGGTCGAGCGCGGCAAGATCCATCACTTCGGCGTCTCGAACTTCCGGGCCTGGCGCGTCGCGCGCATCGTCGAGATGTGCCGCGCGATGGGCATCGCGCAGCCGATCGTCTGCCAGCCGCCGTACAACGCGATGTCGCGCGCGATCGAGACCGAGCTCTTGCCGTGCTGCGCGCATTACGGTATCGGCGTCGTCTCGTACAGCCCGCTCGCGCGCGGCGTGTTGAGCGGCAAGTACCGGCCCGAGGCGGCGCCACCCGAAGGCTCGCGCGCGGCGCGCAACGACAGGCGGATCATGCAGACCGAGTTTCGCGCCGAGTCGCTCGCGCTCGCGCAGAAGGTCGCCGAGCGCGCGAAGGACCGTGGGCTGACGCCGACCGAGTTCGCGCTCGGCTGGGTCTGGAACAACCGCCTCGTCCACGGCGTCATCGCCGGGCCGAGGACGCTCGAGCAATGGCAGGGTTACCTCGATGCGATCGGCAAGCGCTTCGAGGCCGACGACGAGGCGTTCATCGACGGCCTGGTAGCGCCGGGCCATGCATCGACGCCGCACTACACCGATCCGCAATATCCGGTCACCGGGCGCGTGCCGAAGGGCGCGCCCGCAAACTGACGCCGAGCGCGGCACGAGGTCGCCTCCCGCCGCCGCTGGCGATCCCGCGCCGGTTTGCAGTCGCCGCTTCCGCTGCCGGCCGCGCATCGCTATGGTGGCGCACGACCCTGACACGCCGATGATTGGAAACCGACACCCGATGCAGGCCGCCGCCTGCCGGCGCATGTTGATGCGCGGCGTCGGCGCGATCGGCCTCGCGAGCCTGCAGCTGCCTGCGCTCGCCCGCGTGCTCGGCTCGCCGCTGCCGGCCGCACCCGCCGCGACGCCGCGGCTCACCGACGGCCCGTTCTATCCGGTCGCGTTCGAACCGAGTCCGACGACGACCTTGATCATCGGCGCGCTGACCGCGCAGGCCGTGCCGATGCGCCTCGTCGGCCGCGTCGTCGACCGCAGCGGCCGGGCGGTCGCCGGCTCGCGCGTCGAGATCTGGCAATGCGACGCGAATCGCCACTACCGCCATCCGGCCGACTCGGCGGCGCAGGAGCTCGACCGCGGCTTCGCCGGATTCGGCTGGCAGCCGAGCGGCGCCGACGGCGGCTACCGCTTCGAGACGATCCGCCCGGTGCCGTATCCGGGTCGCACGCCGCACATCCACGTGAAGGTCAAGGTCGACGGCCGCGCGGTGCTGAGCTCGCAGATCTTCATGCCCGACCGGGTGCTATCGAACCAGCGCGACTTCCTCTGGCGCGAGCTCGGCCGCGAGGCTCAGCCGCTCGCGCTCGCGACGCTCGGAAGCGACGGCCCGCGCGAAGTCGCGCAGTTCGACATCGTGCTCGACTGAAAGACCGGCGCCGGCACGCAGGCGGCGCGCACTCCGCAGCTCGGCTCGACGCCTCGGCTCGACGACTTCATCGACGGCCCTCGCTTGCGGGTTTCTGCAGCGCCTGCAGACTGCGCTTCTCGTACCAGTGGCTGATGCGCTGGCCGTCCCAGTGCAGCGCGACGTGCGCGCCGGCGCGCGCCCGCGCGAGCGCGCGCGGGCGGAACACGCCGACGCAGAAGCCGCCGGCGTGGCGCACGCTCGGAAACAGCACGCCCCAGCTGCCGGCGGCGCGCAAGCGCCGGCCGAGCGCCTGCGAGGTCGCATAGTCGTCGGGGTCGAGGACCTTCGCGGCCGCGGCGCCGAGATCGCGCAGGTCGTGCAGCTCGGCATCGATGTTCGCGCTGACGAGGCGCAGGTCGATGTCGATCGCCGGTTCGGCGGTGCGCGCGAGAAAGACCGCGCGGTGATGGCTGACCTCGGCGATCGCGGCGTCGAGCGCCTGCGCCGCGTAATAGACGCCGTAGCTGCCGTCGGAAAAGCGCGATCCGTCCGGGTTCAGATGCGTGAACGCGGCCATCACCGGCGTGCTGCCGGCGCCGCTGACGCGCTCTTCGGGAGGCACCAGTTGCAGCTCGCCGAGCTCGTCGCGGATGCGCGGATTGGTCAGCGCCTCGATCGCGAAGACGACTTCGAGATCGGCCGGATCGGCGATCGCATCGTAGAGGCCAATGGTCGGATAGCGCGACGGAATCAGCCGATAGCTCGGCCGCCAGACGGTACGGTGCAGCGGGATTCGCGCCGCGTCGATCAAGCCTTGCCCCCGCGCTGCGCATCGAGGTAGTCGCGCACGACATAGAGATCGGCGACCTGGCCGCCGAGCATCCGCTCGAGCGCCGAACGGCCGCCGAACAGCGGCGCCGCGTTCGGCTTCTTCAGCCATTCGTTCGCGCGCCGCGCGAGCGGAAAGAGGATCTGCAGCGCGGCGTAGATGCCGAACAGATACGACAACCGTTCGAGCCCGTGGCGATCGAGGCTGCCGACCTTGCCCTGTTTCCATTGATACAGCGTCGTCCGGCCGACGCCGAGCAGGGTCGCCTGCTCGGCCGCGCTGAGCTCCCACGCATCGGCGAGCTTCCAGAACGTGCGCAGCGCCGCGGCCGCTGCGGCCGGCGAGGCCAGGTCGATGTTCGCGCGCTGCGGCTTCGGAACGGCGCTCATCTCGAAGCTGTGCTCATTTCGGATCTATGTTCATTGCTGCGTCCGGGCGGGCACCGGCAGGCGGTTTGACCGGCCTCGCCATCGTAGTTCGCGCACGAACAGTTTGCAAGAGATTGTTCGCTTGCGGACAAGGCGTCGACGCCTTCGCGGCGGCCGCGACCGCTCCGCGAGCGACGCCGTACCTCCGCCCGGCGTGCGACGCCTCAGCGCGCGTGCGTGACGCCGCCGTCGACGACGAGCGTCGAGCCGACGACGTAGTCGCCGGCGCGCGATGCGAGATAGATCGCCGCACCGGCCATGTCGTCGTCGACGCCGATCCGGCCGGCCGGTATGCGCGCCTTGACCTGATCGGCATGGTCGCGCGCGTCGCGGTTCATCTCCGACGCGAATGCGCCCGGCGCAATCGCGCTGACGACGATGTTGTCCTTGACCAGGCGCAGCGCCATCCGCCGCGTCAGCTGGATCAACCCGGCCTTGCTCGCGGCGTACGAGTAGGTCTCCTGCGGATTGACCGAGATGCCGTCGATCGACGCGATGTTGATGACCTTCGCCGGCCGCGTCTTCGCCGCGGCGCGCAACGGCCCGCTCAGCGCTTGCGTCAGAAAGAACGGCGTCTTCAGGTTCAGGTCGACGACCTTGTCCCAGCCCTTCTCGGGGAATGTGTCGAACGGCTCGCCCCAGGCCGCGCCGGCGTTGTTGACGAGGATGTCGAGCGTCGACTCGTGCCGCGCGTAGGCATCGACCAGCGCCTTGACGCCTTCGGGCGTCGAGACATCGGCCGGCAGCGAGACGCAGCGACCGAGCGACGACAGCTCGGCCGCGGTCTTGTCGCAGGCCTCGGCCTTGCGCGCTGAAATGTAGACGCGCGCACCCTGCTTCAGAAAGCCGGCCGCGATCATCCGGCCGATGCCGCGCGAGCCGCCGGTCACGAGGGCGCTGCGGCCGTCGAGCGAGAAGAGATCGTCCATGGATGCCTCCGATGCGGTGGACTGAGGGCGCCGATGCATTCTGCGCGCCGCCGTGCCGAGTCGTCGCGAATCGGCTCGCTGCCCTAAGATTCACTCTCCGACGCAGCGCCTGGCACCCCGATGCAGGCTGCCGGGCATCCCTTCAAACCCCGGAGTTCCACTGATGAAAACCTCGTTGACCGTACTCGCCGCTCTCGTCGCCGCCGTCGCGGCTCAAGGCGCGTTCGCGCAGGCCTCCGCGCCGATGTCGCGCGCCGACGTCAAGGCCGAGACCAAGGCCGCCGAGAAGGCCGGCCAGCTGACGCCTGCCGGACAAGGCTCGGCGCCGGTCGAGAAGTCGACCGCGAAGTCGACGAAGACGCGCGCCGAGCGCAAGGCCGAGACCTTGCAGGCGCGCAAGGAAGGCGCGCTCGCGCCGGCCGGCTCGTTGCCGGACTATCCGAAGGCGTCGAAGAGCAAGGGCACGACGAACCGCGCCGCACGCAAGGCCGAGACGAGAGATGCCGTCAAGTCCGGCAAGACCGTTCCGGCCGGCGAAGGCCCCGGCTCGCCGGCGAAATAAGTCCGCGCCGATCGGCACGCGGCCGCGCTCAAGCGGTGGGCTCCAAGAGCGCGAGCGCGCTGCCGATCCCGCCGCCGACGACGAGGCTCGCGCCCCAGACGACGTCGAGATCGAACCAGACGCGGCGCAGGAACTCCAGCCCGAGCCAGCGGTAGACGAGCCACGCGATCGCACCGCCGGCGGCGAGCATCGCGAGCGTGTGCAGCAGCGTCA
>JBDTXV010000200.1:0-5151 GCA_040006015.1 Caldimonas sp. | reverse complement strand
ATCCTGCCGCTGCTGATGACCGCGACCAGCGTGTTCCAGGTCTGGCTCAATCCGACACCGCCAGATCCGGTGCAGGCGAAGATGATGTGGATCATGCCGCTCGTGTTCTCGGTGATGTTCTTCTTCTTCCCCGCCGGCCTGGTGCTGTACTGGCTCACCAACAACATCCTGTCGATCGCACAGCAGTGGCTGATCAACAAGCGGCTCGGCGTGCTCGGCAAATAGCGCAGACGCCCGGCTCAGGCTGCGCTTTCGAGAGCGTCGCGGCTCGACGCGCCGCGATGCCGTCGCGACTCCGGGCGCGATGAGCGCGGAGCCGATCGTCGCGATCGCGACCGCGGGCGGGCGCGGGGCGGTCGGCATCGTGCGCATTTCGGGACAGGCCCTCGCGCCGCTGATCGATGCCCTCTGCGGGCGTGCGCTCGAGCCGCGCCGCGCGACCTTCGGCCCTTTTCTCGGCGGCGATCGACTGCCGATCGACCAGGGGCTCGCGCTCTACTTTCCGGCGCCGCATTCGTACACCGGCGAATCGGTGCTCGAGCTGCAGGCGCACGGCGGCACCGTGCTGCTGCAGTTGCTGCTCGCGCGCTGTCTCGAAGCGGCGGCCGAGATCGATCCGCGGACCGGCCGAGCGCGCCTGCCCGGATTGCGAGTCGCGCGCCCGGGCGAATTCACCGAGCGCGCGTTCCTGAACGACAAGATCGACCTGGCCCAGGCCGAAGCGGTCGCCGACCTGATCGATGCGAGCACCGAAGCGGCGGCACGTTCAGCGAGCCGTTCGCTGAGCGGCGCGTTCTCGACGGAGATCGACGCGCTGCGCGATCGGCTGATCGATCTGCGCATGCTGGTCGAGGCGACCCTCGACTTTCCCGACGAGGAGATCGATTTCCTGGAACAGGCCGATGCGCGCGGACGCCTCGCACGCATCGGCTCCGACGTCGATGCGGTGCTGGCACGTGCGCACCAGGGTGTGTTGCTGCGCGAAGGAATCCGGGTCGTGCTCGCGGGGCAGCCGAACGTCGGCAAGAGCTCGCTGCTGAATGCGCTCGCCGGAGCCGAGCTCGCGATCGTCACCGCAGTGCCGGGAACGACGCGCGACAAGGTCGCCGAGACGATCCAGATCGAGGGTGTGCCGGTTCACGTGATCGACACCGCGGGTCTGCGCGATGCGGACGACGAGGTCGAGCGCATCGGGGTCGCGCGCAGCTGGAACGAGATCGGCGGCGCCGACGCGGTGATCTTTCTGCATGACCTCGCGCGGCGTGGCGAGCCTGCCTACGACTGCGCCGAGGCGCGCATCGCCGAACGTCTCGCGGCCGGGCCGGTCGCGGCGCACCGGCTCCTCGACGTCTACAACAAGTCCGATCTCGGCGTTATCGCACCTGCCGGCGCAGGCCTCGCCATTTCGGCGCAGACCGGTGCGGGGCTCGCGGCGTTGAGGCGCCGGCTGCTCGAGATCGTCGGCTGGCATGCCGAGCCCGAAGGGGTCTTCATCGCGCGGACGCGCCACCTCGAGGCGCTGCGGCGGACGCGCGCGCACATCGCGCTTGCCGAAGGACACGCGGCACAACGCGATGCCGCGCTCGAACTGCTGGCCGAGGAGCTGCGCCTCGCCCACGACGCGCTTGGCGAAATCACCGGCGCGTTCACGCCCGACGATCTGCTTGGCGTGATCTTCAGCCGCTTCTGCATCGGCAAGTGATGCGCGCGTGCCGGGACGCGCGAAGGACCCGTGCCGTCGCGGCGCGACGGGCTGCCGAAGCGATCGGCGGGCGTCGCCGTCGGACGGATGGCGCGGCCACCCCGCGAACTGCGCATTGCCCGATCGGGACGGATGCAGATAATCGAGTCGGAGGCCAACGGACGACGCAGGTCGACGGGGCCGCAGGAGATACACATGGATATCGATGAGCTGGTGCGCTCGGTCCAGACGCTGAATACGGAGGACGCGTTCCGTGCGCGCCTGTCGTTCGATCAATGGCGCACGCTGGTCCCGTATCTGAGCCGGCACGACATTCGCGCCGGCGACCTGCTGATCAAGCAGGGCGATACCGACCGCACGATGTACTTCATCTCCGAGGGCACGATGCAGGTCTTCGTGTCCGGCGCCGCGCCCGGCACCAATCGGGTCGCGATCCTTCGCGCCGGTTCGGTCGTCGGCGAGCCGGGCCTGTTCGGCAATCATCAGCGGATGGCGAATGTCGAGGCGATGACGCCTTGCGTCGTCTGGGCGTTGCGCGGTCCGCGCATCGAGGAGCTGGCGCAGCGTTCGCCGGCGCTCGGTCTGGAGCTGTTCCGCGCCGCCGGCGCGGTGATGGCGGTGCGGATGCGCGCCAACATGGCGCGTCAGACGCCGATCGTGTAAGGCCCGGACGCCATTCGGCATCCGTGCCGAAGCGCCGTCCGGACAAGGCCGCGGCGCGTCACGCCTTTTTGCCGAGCAATGCGCGTTCGGCCAGCGCGAGCGGTTCGGGCCGGCCGGAAAGCACCAGCGTGTCGCCGGCGCCGAGCAGCAGCGCCGGGTCCGGCTGCGTGACGCCGCCCGACGCGCGCCGGACCGACACGACGGTGACCCCGGCCAGGCCGCCCACATGGCTTGCGAGCGGCCGCCCGGCGGTCCCGATCGCATCGGGCAGCGTGATGCTCAGCAGCCGCGCGTGCTGCAGCTCGTCGACGGTGTCGTCGTCGGCGCCGTGGAAATAGCCGCGGAGCAGCCCGTAGCGCGCATCGCGCTGTTCCTGCACGACGCGCAGCACGCGTCGCATCGGCACTCCGACCAGCGCGAGCGCATGGCTCGCGAGCATCAGCGAGCCTTCGATCGCTTCGGGAACGACCTCGGTCGCGCCGGCCGCCTGCAGCCGCTCGAGGTCGCTGTCGTCGATCGTGCGGACGACGACCGGGACGTTCGGCGCATGCGCACGGGCGAGCTGCAGGATCTTCAGCGCCGACGGCGTGTCGTGATAGCTGATGACGACCGCGCGGGCGCGCGCGAGCCCGGCGGCCATCAGGCTCTGCAGCCGGGCCGCGTCGCCGAAGACGACGCTCTGTCCGGCCGCAGCGGCCTGGCGCACCCGATCGGGATCGAGGTCGAGCGCGATGTAGGCGATCCGTTCGGCCTCGAGCAAGCGGGCCAGGTTCTGTCCGCTGCGGCCGAAGCCGGCGATGATGATGTGGCCCTCGGCATTGATCGAGCGCTTTGCGATCGTCGTCATCGCGACCGACTGCATCAGCCAGTCGTTCGCCGACAGGCGCATCACGAGGCCGTTGCTGTAGTGGATCAGCAGCGGCGTCGCGAGCATCGACAGGACCATGCTCGCGAGCACCGGGCCCTGCAGCGGCGTCGGCAGCAGGCGCTGCTGGATCGCCAGCGCGAGCAGCACGAAGCCGAATTCGCCGGCCTGCGCGAGATAGAGGCCGGTGCGCAGCGCGACGCCGGGGAGCGCGCCGAACAGCCGGGCGAGCGCGGTGACGAGCGCGAACTTGAAGAGCACCGGCGCAACGGTCAGGAACAGCACCAGCGGCCAGGCCCGCACGACCTCGGCGGCATCGAGCTTCATCCCGATGGTGATGAAAAAGAGCCCGAGCAGCACATCGTGAAAGGGCCGGATGTCGGTCTCGACCTGATGCTTGTATTCGGTCTCCGCGATCAGCATTCCGGCGACGAACGCGCCGAGCGCGAGCGAGAGCCCGGCATGCTCGGTCAGCCACGCGAGACCGAGCGTGACGAGCAGCAGGTTCAGGATGAAGAGCTCCTCGCTCTTGCGTCGCGCGACCAGGGTCAGCCACCAGCGCATCACGCGCTGTCCGCCGACCAGCAGCACCGTCAGCAGCACGCCGGCCTTCAGCGCCGCGAGCGCGAGCTCGCTCAGCAGCGCTTCGGGCGACGAGCCCAGCGCCGGGATCAGAACCAGCAGCGGAACGACCGCGAGATCCTGGAACAGCAGCACGCCCATCACGCGGCGGCCGTGCTCGCTTTCGAGCTCGAGGCGCTCGGCCATCAGCTTGACGACGATCGCGGTGCTGCTCATCGCGAGCGCGCCGCCGAGTGCGAGCGCGCTCTGCCACCCGAGGCCCCACGCCCGTCCGGCCTGCGTATAGCCCCAGGCGAACAGCGCATTCGCGGCCAGCGCGGCGAGCATCGTCAGCGCGACCTGGCTCAACCCGAGGCCGAAGACGAGCTCGCGCATGCTGCGCAGCTTCGGCAGATTGAACTCGAGCCCGATCACGAACATCAGGAAGACGACGCCGAACTCGGCGAGGTAGTTGACCGAGGCCGAATCCTTAGCGAGCGCGAGCGCATTCGGGCCGATCAGGATTCCGACCGCGAGATAGCCGAGCATCGGCGGCAGGTGCGCGAGGCGGCACAGCACCGCGCCGGCCACTGCGGCGACCAGAAAGAGCAGGACCAGTTCGAGCGTCGTGGGCATCGGTGCGAATCGAACGTCGCGGGCGCGTCGTCCTGCGTTTCGGGCAACCCTAGAATCGGCCGATCCTAACCGGCGCGCAGCGGCGATTCAGTGTCAGCCCAACCTTCATTCGACCCCGAACGCGTGCTGCGTCTTGCGCGCGACACGCTCGACGTCGAAGCGCGCGCGCTGATCGGACTGAAGTCGCGTCAGGGCGCCGGCTTCGCGCGGGCGGTCGAGGTGATGCTCGGCTGCCGCGGCCGCGTCGTCGTGATGGGAATGGGCAAGAGCGGCCACGTCGGCCGCAAGATCGCCGCGACGCTTGCGTCGACCGGCACGCCGGCGCTGTTCGTGCATCCCGGCGAGGCCAGCCACGGCGACCTCGGGATGGTGACGACCGGCGACGTCGTGCTGGCGATCTCGAACTCCGGCGAAAGCGACGAGTTCGCGGCGATCGTTCCGGCGATCAAGCGCATCGGCGTCACGTTCGTCGCGATGACCGGCAACGCGACGAGCAGTCTGGCCGAGCATGCCGACATCGTGTTGTCGAGCGAAGTCGATCAGGAAGCGTGTCCGCTGAACCTCGCGCCGACCGCGAGCACGACCGCGCAGATGGCGCTCGGCGACGCGCTCGCGGTCGCGCTGCTCGATGCGCGCGGTTTTCGCGAAGAGGATTTCGCGCGCTCGCATCCGGGCGGCAGCCTCGGCCGCAAGCTGCTGATCCACGTGCGCGACCTGATGCGCA
>JBDTXV010000199.1:0-5162 GCA_040006015.1 Caldimonas sp. | reverse complement strand
TGTCGACGCGCAGGCCGAGCCGCTCGACGACGTGGCCCGACAGGCCCGGACAGAGGTAGCCGGTGCAGGTGCTGACGACGACGGCGCCGATCTCGGCGGCATCGAGCCCGGCCGCGGCGAGCGCGCGCGTCGCGGCGCTCGCGGCGAGCGTGGGCGCGTGCGTGACGAAGCGCCGTCCGAGCGTGTCGGGATCGATCGTGAAGACCTCGTCGAGCGAATCGAGCGCGAGACGCCGCGCCTCGATGCCGTTGTCGCGCTGCAGCACCGTGCGCGCGATGAAGTGCGAGCGCGCATCGAGCCGGCCGAACCAGGCCGAGCGTTGGAAAGCTTCGAGGCAGTCGGCCTTCGTGTAACGCGCTGTTGGGGTGGCAGTGCCGATCGCGCGGATGTACATGGGGAACGGGAACTTGGCTGCGAAGCGGTCGAGTATCGAGGCAAAGCTGGTCTGCCTGCGGGCCGCGCCGGAATGGCCCCGCCGCCGCGATCGGTCCACACTCTGCGCGGCGACGCCGGACCACCGGCGACCCCGGCGGCGGCGCGGACCGCGGTCGGCTCGCCGGCTGCGCTCAGTCGGCGAGCGCGTCGATCGCGGCGTCGACACCGCCGCGACGATGGGCGATGCCCTGCACCCGCAGCGCCGCCTCGACGCCGCCGAGACAGCCGAGGATCATCGCTTCGTTCATGTCGCCGAGATGGCCGATGCGGAACACGCGGCCGTCGAGCGGCCCGAGGCCGCCGGCGACCGCGACCTGGAAGCGCTCGCGCGCGACCGCGCGCAAGGCCTCCGGATCGATCCCCGGCGTCACCGCGATCGCGGTCACCGAGACCGAGCGCGCCGCCGGCTCCGTCGTGAACAGGCTGAGCGCACCGCCTTCGCCCCAGCGACCGACCGCCGCATGCACGGCCCGCGCCAGGCGCGCGTGGCGGGCATGAACGTTGTCGAGTCCTTCGGCATCGATCAGGCGCAGCGCAGCCTCGAGCCCGGCCAGATGCGCGAGCGGGGGCGTGCCGCAGAACTTGCGATACGAGTGTTCGCTGCGCCGGCGCTGCCAGTCCCAGTAGAAGCGGTGCGCCGGATTGCGTTGCGCGGCCTCGAGTGCGCGCGCGCCGGCCGCGACGAAGGCCATCCCGGGCTGGACCATCAGCCCCTTCTGCGAGGCGCCGATCGCGACGTCGACGCCGAGCGCATCCATCTCGAACGGCGCCGCGGCGAGTGACGCGACGACGTCGACGACGAAGAGCGCCGGATGCGCGGCCGCGTCGATCGCGCTTCGCAGCGCCGCGAGGTCGCAGGTCGTGCCGCTAGCAGTGTCGGTGTGGACGACGAAGACCGCGCCGATCTCGTGGGCGCTGTCGTCGCGCAGCACGGCCTCGACCGCGGCCGGATCGATCGGCTGGCCTTCGACGTACGGCGTGCGCAGCGCTCGGCCGCCGAACGCCGCGACCTGCTCGGCCCAGCTGTCGGAGAAGTGTCCGGTGCCCGGCACCAGCACTGCTGCACCCGGGGCGACGAGGTTCGCGATCACGGCCTCCCAGCCGCCGTGTCCGTTCGCCGCGTAGAAGAAGACCTCGGCGCTGTCGCTGCGCAGCAGCGCCTTCATCCCCGATTCGCATGCGGCGACGAGGCGCGCGACCCTCGGATCGGCGAGGTCGGTCGGCTGGCGCGCCATCGCGTCGATCACTTCGTCGGGCACGCGCGTCGGCCCCGGCGAATGAAGCTGGCGCAGACCGGGGATTCGAGTCGGGGTGTTCATGGGTCTGAGATGTTAGCGGCGGCCTTTGATCGGCGCCGCACGCGTCGCGCCGGCAGCGGCGCGCCGACCTGCGATGGCACTATGCTCGGCTCATCGCCTCACGATCCTGGAGCGGCGCGTCCGCAGGAGTCCCGATGGAGCCTCGATACGACACCGGACCGTGCCGACATCGGCCGCCGCGGCAGGAGTCGCGATGAGCGACGAGCGCCGCATCGTCACGATCCTGTTCGCCGATGTCATCGGCTCGACCGCGCTCGGCGAAGCGATGGATCCGGAAGACCTGCGCGCCTTGCTCGCGCGCTATTACGCGCTCGCCCGCGAGGTCATCGAGGCGCACGGCGGGACGGTCGAGAAATTCATCGGCGATGCGGTGATGGCGATCTTCGGACTGCCGCGCGCGCACGGCGACGACGCCGAGCGGGCGCTCGCGGCGACCGCGGAGTTGCGCCGACGCTTCCGCGCCGACCCGGCACTGGCGCCGCTCGAGTTGCGCTTCGGCGTCAGCACCGGCGACGTCGTCGCGAGCCGCGACCGCAGCGGCGGCGACTTCCTCGTCACCGGCGACGCCGTCAATCTGGCGGCGCGTCTGCAGCAGGCCGCCGAGATCTGGGAGATCCTCTGCTCCGAGCGCACCGCGCGCGCCGCGAGCCGGCACTACACGTTCGAGTCGCCGCGCGAGCTCGACCTGAAAGGCAAGGCGTCGCCGGTGCAGGCCTACGCCCTCGACCGCCCGCTCGCGACCGGACCGGTCGCGACGCTGCCGATGGTCGGACGCGACGGCGATCTCGAGCAGCTGCAGCTGGCCGCGCGCCGCAGCTTCGGCGAGAGCCGGCCGCAACTCGTCAGCATCATCGCGCCGGCGGGCACCGGCAAGTCGCGGCTGGTGGAAGAGTTCCTCGCGCGTCTGCCGGCCGGCGAAAATTCGCCGCTCGTCGCGGTCGCGCAATGCCTGCCGTACGGACAGCGCCTGACGTTCTGGCCGCTGCGCGCACTGCTGCATCGCTTCATCGGAATGTCCGGCGATGCGCCGATCGACGACCTGCAATCGCGCGTGGCCGACTGGCTGCGCCTGCGCAACGTGCCCGAACCCGATTGGACCGCGGAGCTGCTGGCGTCGACCGTCGGCGCCGCGGAGACCGCGCAGCCGGACCGGGTCGCGATGTTCAACGCGTGGCGCAGCGCCGTCCAGGCGGCGGGGTCGGCGAGCCCGGTGCTGATCGTCTTCGAGGATCTGCACTGGTCCAGCGACACGCTGCTCGATCTCGTCGAGCACGTGATGCAGCCGTGGGCCGAGCTGCCGATCCTGATGATCGCGCTGACCCGCCCCGAGCTACTCGACCGCCGTCCGGCCTGGGGCGGCGGCAAGCGCAACTACATCTCGATCGCGCTCGAGCCGCTCGGCGACAAGGCGACGTCGCAGCTCGTGCGCCAGCTGCTCGCGACCGACTCCGACGCGGTCGTGCGTCGCGTCGTCGCGCGCGCCGAAGGCAATCCGTTCTACGCCGGCGAGCTGGTCCGCGCGGTGATGGAACAGGCCGTCGACTCGACCGACCAGGTCGCGGTCGAGAACGCCCTCGCGCATCTTCCCGACACCGTCCATGCCGCGGTGCTGGCGCGGCTCGATCTGCTGCCGGCCGCGGAGCGCTGGACGCTGCAGCTCGGCGCCGTGATCGGACGATCGTTCGACACCGCCGCGATCGCCGCGCTGGGCAAAATCGCCGATGCGACCGCGCGCGAGACCTGCCACGCGCTGGTCGATCGCGACCTGCTGCGACCGACCGGCGATACCTATACGTTCCGCCACATCCTGATCCGCGAGGTCGCCTACCAGACCTTGCCGCGCGCGGAGCGCGCGCGGCTGCACAGTGCCGCCGCCGCGTGGCTCGAGGAGCAGGCCGCAGGGCGCGAGGATGCATTGGCCGAGCTGGTCGCGTTCCACTATCGCGAAGCGGTCGCACTCGCCGGCGGCGCAGCGAGCGAACAGACGCGCAGACGCGCGGTCGACTGGCTCAGTCGCGCCGCCGAGGCGGCCTATTCAGGCGCGGCGACGGTCGAGGCGCTCGGTCACCTGCGCGCGGCGATCGAGCTCGCCGACGCGGCGCGCTTGCCGGAGCTCTACGAGCGCCTCGGCGCATCGATGCAATCGGGCGGCGCCGCCGATGCGCCGCTGCGCACCGCGCTGAAGCTGAGCGAGGAACAGGGTCGTCCCGCCGAGGACCAGTTGCGCATTCTCGCGCGCGTGCTGATGTTCGCGACCCGGGCGCAAGGGTCGGTCGCGAAGCGCATGAGCGAAGACGACATGGTCGCGTTGCGCGAGCGCGGCCGGGCTCTGCTGGCCCAGGTCGACCCCGAAGGCCCGGCCGCCGCGCGATTTCTCGCCGCCGACGGCTTCTATCCGTTCTGGATGGGCGGTCGGGCGACCGAGGACGACTATGCGGCCGCCCGACGCGATTCGAAGCGCGCCGCCGACATCGCCGAGCGCCTCGGCGAAGCAGATCTGCTCAGCGCCGCGCTCGACGCGATGACCGGCAGCTCGAACTCGCGCGGCGGCTTTCACAGCGGACTGGAGATTTCGCGCCGGCGCGTCGCGCTCGGACGGCGCGTCAGCGCGTTCGAACGGCTCGACGCCTATTCGATGGTGACCTGGTGCAGCAGCGCGCTCGGCGACCTCGTCGGCGCCGATGCCGCGTCGGCCGAAGGCCTGGCCCAGGTCCAGCCCGGTCAGGAGCCGGCGTGGACGCTGCATCTGGTGGCATGGCGCATCTACACGCTGACGCTGCTCGGGCGCTGGGATGCGGTTGCGCCGTTGGCGCAGCGCGCGCGGCTGCTTTGGGAGGAGATGGAACGCGAGACCGCCGGCTATGCGCTGCGCGGCTTCGTCGCGGCACTGCATGTCGCGCGGTCGCGCGGCGAGGCGAGCCTCGCGGCGACCTTCGGCGACGTCGTCGAATCGATCCTGCACGAGTTCGAAGGCGTGCGCAGCGCGCGCGGCGGCATCCGCAACCGCTGGCTGCCGCTGCTCCATTTCGATCGCGCCGGCCTGGAGCAGGCGACGACGGAATGGCAACTGCTGATGGGGCTTCCCGATTCGCTCGAGCGACTGCTCTCGGCGATGTCGGACCGCCGCTGGACAATAGCCGCCGACATCACGTCGCCGCAGCTCGACTGGGCCTTGGCCGAGGGTTTGCGGCCGCTTGAAATCCAGGTGCGGCGAACGATCGGGCTGCGCGACGGCGACGCGGCACAGCTGGAGGAAGCGGCGAGGATCGCAGAGTCGATCTCGGCCCGCTCGCCGCTGGCGCGAGCCGCTTACGAGCTCGCGCGGCTGCGCGCGGACGACGCCGGAATGGCGAACGCGATCGGTGCGCTCGAGGCGATGGGAGACCGCGGACAGATCCGGCTGTATCA
>JBDTXV010000198.1:0-5163 GCA_040006015.1 Caldimonas sp. | reverse complement strand
CCTCGACCGCGTTGACGTTGCTGTAGGTGACGTAGCCGTCGGCGTCGGCGCTCGGATGCTTCGGGTCATGGACCTTGCGCCCGGCGGTCTGGTCTTCGGTGATCGTGCTGACGCGCACGCCAGCCGCCGTCGGGTCGTTCGCGATCTCGCCCATCAGCTGGGTCTGGAACGTGACCTGGCGGGCCTTGTAGGCCTTGCCGTCCGGACCGGCGACGGTGTCGGCATTCGCGAGATTGCTCGCGACGACGTTCAGGCGCTGGCTCTGCGCGCTCGCCGCGCTGGCCGAAACGTTGAAGATATTGATCAGGCTCATCGTGTACCTCCGTTCACTGTCCGGTGATCGCGCTCAGCACGGTGCGCACGTTGCCGTTGATGAAGCGCAGCGTCGCCTCGTACTTCAGCGCGTTGTCGGCGAAGCTCGCGCGCTCGCGGTCCATGTCGACGGTGTTGCGGTCCAGATTGGGCTGCGCCGCGCTGGCGTAGGTCAGGTGGTCCGCGGCCTCTGCCGCGGCACCGACGCCGCTGCCGATATGGCCTTGCTGGCTGACTTGCAGCGCCGGCTGCAGCGCGCCGGTCGCGGCGCGCAGCGCACCAGCGAAATCCATCTCGCGGGCAACGTATCCCGGCGTGTCGGCATTGGCGATGTTGCTGGCGATCAGACGCTGGCGCTCCGAGCGCAGCTGCAGCGCCTGGGCCTGAAAATCGATCGAATCGGTCAGTCGGTTCAGCATGGCGACCCCGGTATAAGGTCCGGCCCCGGCCGGGCGGCGGTGGGGCGATGGAAGCGGATTGTGGAGAGTGCCGGCTTGGACGGTGACGCGAACAGGACCCCGAACCGCGGCCATTTCCGGGCCTTTCACCGTCCCGCCCGCTTCTAAAGTGCCGACATGCCATTCCGCCGTGCCCTGAATTCCGTCGCCGCGTGCGTGCGTTTCGCAGGCGCCGGCAGTCTCGCGCTTTTCGTCACGCTGACGCTCGGGCTGCACAGCGAAGCGGTAAGCGCCGACGAACCGAATCCGGCCGCCGCGCCGACCGGACTCGACGTCGCGCTAGAACAGCAGGTGCGCACGCTCGCGCTCGGCGCCAACGCGACTGCGTCGACAGGCGTCTCGCGGGTCGAGGTCGTCGTCGGCCAGCTCGATCCGCGTCTGCATCTCGCTCCATGCCAGCGCGTCGAACCCTACCTGCCGGCCGGCGCCCGCCTCTGGGGCAAGGCCCGCATCGGGCTGCGCTGCGCGCAGGGACCGACGCCGTGGAACGTGTACCTGCCGATCACCGTGAAGGCCTACGGCCAGGCGCTCGTCGCGACGACCGGCGCAGCGTCGGGCAGCGTGCTGACGGCTAACGATCTGGCTCAAGCCGAGGTCGATCTCGCCGAAGATCCGACCGCCGCACTGGTCGAACCCGCGCAGGCGATCGGCCGCACGCTTGCACAGGCGCTGAAGCCCGGCCAAAGCGTGCGTCAGGGCCACTTGAGGGCGCGAGTCTGGTTCTCGGCCGGCGACACGGTCAAGGTCGTCGCGCTCGGCGCCGGTTTCAGCCTCGAAGGCGAAGGGCAGGCGCTTTCGAACGGGATCGAAGGACAGCCGGCCCGGGTGCGCACCGAGAGCGGCCGCATCCTGACCGGACAGCCGGTCAGCGAAAGGCGCCTCGAGTTCTCGCTCTAGGCCACGCGCCGGCGGGAGCGATCGAAGAAAGGGCTAAAGTTCGACGCGCCAGGGGTCGATACAGCGTTCATGTTGAACGTGGGACGCGTCAAGCAGACCCTTCGGAGAGCACCATGAAAATCGGCAACCCCGCAGAAAAACCCGTGGCCGCTGCGCTGGCCAGCGGTCACACAGCCGCGCCCGACGCGGCGAAGACGGGATCGAGCGTGACTGCCGCCGCGGCCGATCCGAGTGCGAAAGTGGAACTGTCGAGCACCGCCGCGACGTTGCTGACGAGCGGCTCGAACGCCGAGTTCGATGCCGAAAAGGTCGACCGGATTTCGAAGGCGATTGCCTCGGGCACGTTCAAGGTCAACGCCGAGGTCGTCGCCGACAAGCTGATCGCGAACGCCCGCGAATTGCTGGTCAGGGTCCAGCGCTGAGTCTTTCGGCCGCCGATCGATAGCCACCGAGCCTTCGTCAATGTCCCCCATTCCTCCGTCCGGCGCGACATCGCCGCTCGAAGACACCCTCGCGAGCGTCGAATCGCGCCTCGCCGCGCTCGGCGCGGCGCTGCGCGTGCGTGACGCGGTCGCGATCGACCTGCATGCCGGCGAGCTGCGCAGCGCCCTCGCACATGCGGTCGAGCAGTTCTCGCATGCCGCGCGCAGCGGCCCGGTCCCTTCGGCGTTGCGCATGCGCCTCGCCAATGCGAGCGGCGAAGTTGCCGCGCAACGCGAGTCGCTGGCCCGTGCCACCGCGGCGCTCGACCGGGCGATCGACGTGTTGCTGCCGCGCGAATCGGGCCCGCTCTATTCGAGCTGGGGCGGCGCCGAGCGCAGCCTGCGCGGCGGCGCGATCCAGGCCTGATCGACCCGCTTCAAGCCGAGGCCGGCTGTTCGAGCCACAGGTCCTTGGCCATCCGCACACTCGCTTCGATGCCGCGGTAGTAGCCCGGCAGCGTCTGGATCTCGCGGTAGCCGTGGTGCCGGTAGAACATCCGCGCCGCGGCATTCGCGGCGCGCGCCTCGAGATAGACCTGACCGATGCCGGCGCTCCGGGCCGACGCTTCGAGCCAGCCGACGAGCGCACCGCCGATGCCGTGCCGAGCGTACGCCGGCTGTACCGCGAGCAGCAGCAGATGGGCCTCGTCGTCATGGTATTTCATGATGCCGAAGCCGGCCGCCACGCCGCCGCAACCGGCGAGCACGACGTTCGTCGCGGCGTCCGCGACGCTGCGGCGCACGCGCAGCGGCGTCCAGCTCCAGCCGAGCCCGCGCTCGATCAGGTCGCGCGACATCCGCGCGATCGCGAGCGCATCGTCGGCGGTTGCCACGGTGATCGTGTGGGCGAGGTTCATTGCGCGGCGGGGAGCGAATGCGTTGCGGCAGCGGCGCGGGGCCGTATCACTCCGAGCCTACCACCCGCGATTCGCACGGCGAGCGCGGATCGCGCCGACCTCAGCGGGACCGTCGACGCGCGCCCTCCGCCTTGAAGCGCGGTCGCCCGCAGGGTTATGCTGAACATATACACAGCCGCTCGCGCGACGACCCGGCTCCCGTCATGTCCCCTGCCCGCCGCCTCGTCGCCCACCTCGACATGGACGCTTTCTATGCGTCGGTCGAGCTGCTGCGCTATCCGGAACTTCGCGGCGAGGCCGTCGTGATCGGCGGCGGGCGCCGCCACCAGCCGACGCTGCGCGCCGACGGCACGCGCTCGTTCGCGAAGCTGCGCGACTATGCCGGCCGCGGAGTCGTCACGACGAGCACTTACGAAGCGCGCCGCTACGGCGTCCACTCCGGGATGGGCGTGATGAAGTCGGCGCAGCTCACGCCCGACGCGGTGCTGCTGCCGGTCGACTTCGACGAGTACCGCAAGTATTCGCGCCTGTTCAAGGCCGCGGTGCGCAGCGTCGCTCCGCTCGTCGAGGACCGCGGCATCGACGAGATCTACATCGACCTGACCGACATCCCCGGCGTGCAGCACGATGCCGGACGCGAAGTCGCGTTGCGGCTGAAGGACGCGGTGCACGCAGCGACCGGCCTGACCTGCTCGGTCGGCGTGACGCCGAACAAGCTGCTGTCGAAGATCTGCTCCGATCTCGACAAGCCGGACGGTTTGACCCTGCTCGGCCACGCGGACATCCCGGCGCGGATCTGGCCGCTGCCGGCCAGGAAGATCAACGGCATCGGACCGAAGGCGAGCGTCAAGCTCGCTGCGCTCGGCATCGAGACGATCGGAGACCTCGCGGCGGCGGACCCGGCGCTGCTCGTCCAGCATTTCGGGCGCAGCTTCGGCGCGTGGATGCACGACGCCTCGCACGGTCGCGACGAGCGCGCGGTCGTCACGTTCAGCGAGCCGAAATCGATCAGCCGCGAGACGACATTCGAGCGCGATCTCCATCCGGTGCGCGATCGCGCCGAGCTGAGCAGAATCTTCACGCAGCTGTGCGAGCAGCTCGCCGGCGACCTTTCTAGGAAGGGCTATGCGACGAAGACGGTCGGCATCAAGCTGCGCTTCGACGATTTCAAATCGGTCACGCGGGATCTGACGCTACCGGCGCACACGCTCGACGCCGGCGACATCCGCCGCGCCGCCGGCGCCTGCCTGAAACGCGTCGACCTGGCGCGGCGTCTGCGCCTGCTCGGCGTGCGCGCCGGCGCACTGGCGACGCTCGCGGAGCTCGTCGCGCCTCTGCGTGCGTCGGCGGAGGCGTCCGAGCGACACCGCGAGCCACAGCCGAGCTACAGCCTGCCGCTGTTCGATCCGTCGGCCCCGGAGCCTTGACGGCACCGATGCGCACGTCGTCCGTCGCGCATCGCGACTGCGCGGCGACAACGCTGTCGTAGCATCGGCCTCACAAGAACGAAGACGAGAGGGGCGCCATGGCCGTGATCACCAATGTCGAAGATCTGCGCGTACTCGCGAAGCGGCGCGTGCCGCGTATGTTCTACGACTACGCCGATTCGGGCTCATGGACCGAAAGCACCTACCGCGCGAACGAAAGCGACTTCAAGGGCATCAAGCTGCGCCAGCGCGTCGCGGTCGACATGGAAAACCGGACGCTGCGCACGAAGATGGTCGGCGTCGACACGACGATGCCGGTCGCGATCGCGCCGACCGGGCTGACCGGGATGCAGCACGCCGACGGCGAGATCCTCGCCGCGCGGGCGGCCGAGAAGTTCGGCATCCCGTTCACGCTCAGCATGATGAGCATCTGCTCGATCGAGGACATCGCGGCGCACACGAAGGCGCCGTTCTGGTTCCAGCCCTACATGCTGCGCGACCGCGCGTTCATGGAGCGCCTGTTCGAACGCGCCCGCGCGGCCAGGTGCAGCGCCCTCGTGCTGACGCTGGATCTGCAGATCCTCGGACAGCGCCACAAGGACCTGAAGAACGGGCTGACCGCGCCGCCGAAGCCGACGCTCGCGAATCTGCTCGATCTGGCGACGAAGCCGCGCTGGTGCCTCGGGATGCTCGGCACGAAGCGGCGCAGCTTCGGCAACATCGTCGGCCA
>JBDTXV010000197.1:0-5163 GCA_040006015.1 Caldimonas sp. | reverse complement strand
ACGCGAACACGCCGAGCGCCGAGCCGACCATCACGACCGGCATGATCGCGAGGCCATCGAGGCCGTCGGTCAGGTTCACCGCATTGCTCGCGCCGACGATCACGAAATAGGTCAGCGCGATGAAGCCGAACACGCCGAGCGGATAGCTGATCGTCTTGAAGAACGGCACGATCAGGTCGGCCTTCGGCGGCAGGTCGTTGGAGAAGCCGCTCTGGATCCAGCGGATGAAAAGCTCGAGGACGCGCAGGTTCGAGGTCTCGGAGACGCTGAACGCGAGATAGATCGCCGCGACGAGTCCGATCAGCGACTGCCAGAAGTACTTCTCGCGCGAAGGCATCCCTTCGGGATTCTTGTGCACGACCTTGCGCCAGTCGTCGGACCAGCCGATCGCGCCGAAGCCGATCGTCACGACCATCACGATCCAGACGAAGCGGTTGCCCCAGTCGAACCAGAGCAGGGTCGAGACGCCGATCCCGATCAGGATCAGCACGCCGCCCATCGTCGGCGTGCCGCTCTTGACCCGGTGCGTCTCGACGCCGTAGTCGCGGATCGGCTGGCCGATCTTCAAGGTCGTCAACCGCTTGATGACCCACGGGCCGAACGCGAGGCCGATCAGCAGCGCGGTCAGCGCGGCCATCACGGCGCGGAAGGTGATGTACTGGAACACGCGAAAGAAGCCGAATTCGGGGGAGAGCGTCAGCAGCCACTGGGACAGGCTAAGCAGCATGCGGCGCTCCGGGTTCGGAGAGCAGCGCCGCGACGACCTGTTCCGTCTTCATGAAGCGCGAGCCCTTGACGAGCACGGCCGCGCATGCGGGCGCCTGCGGCAGCGCGGCGACCAGGCTCGCGACATCGTCGAAATGGCGCGCGCCGGCGAACGCGGCGGCGGCATGGGTGCTGAGCGAGCCGGCAGTCCAGAGCGCATCGATGCCGCGCACCCGCGCATACGCGCCGACCTCGGCATGGAATTCGACGCCCTGGTCGCCGACCTCGCCCATGTCGCCGAGCACGAGCCAGCGCGGGCCGGGCAGCGCGGCGAGCACGTCGATCGCGGCCCGCACCGAATCGGGATTCGCGTTGTAGGTGTCGTCGACCAGGGTCACGCTGCGCCCGCCGCGCGTCAGCGCCTTGACCTGCGAACGGCCGCTGACCGGCTTGAACGCTTCGAGTCCGCGGACGACTGCGTCGAGCGGGCAGCCGACCGCGAGCGCGCAGGCGGTCGCTGCCAGCGCGTTCTTGACGTTGTGCAGACCGGCGACGCCGAGCCGCGCCCGCGCCGGACCGGCCGGCGTGCGCAGCGCGAGGTTCCAGTGGTCGCCGTCCCACTCGGCGGCGCCGGTCACGTCGGCGCCGCCTTCGAGCGCGAACGTCGAGATCGCATGGCCTTGCGCGAGTTCGCGCCACAGCGGCGCGTGCGCATCGTCGGCCGGAAACACCGCGACGCCGGAGCGCCGCAGCGCCGAGATCGCCGCACCGTTCTCCTGCGCGACCGCATCGACGCTGGCCATGAACTCCTGATGCTCGCGCTGCGCGTTGTTGACGAGCGCGACGGTCGGCGCCACCAGCGCGGCGAGCTCGGCGATCTCGCCCGGATGATTCATCCCGAGTTCGACGACGCCGGCGCGATGCCAGGTCGTGTCGTCCCGGCGCAGCCGAAGCAAGGTCAACGGCACGCCGATGTGGTTGTTCAGGTTGCCGCGCGTCGCGAGCGCGCCGTCGCCGAGCCAGGCCTGCAGCATCGACGCGATCATCTGCGTCACGGTCGTCTTGCCGTTGCTGCCGGCGACCGCGATCAGCGGCAGATCGAAGCGCTTGCGCCAGCCGCGCGCGAGATCGGCGAGCGCGCGCTGGCTGTCGGCGACCTCGAGGCCGGCGAGGCCGGCTTCGGCGAGGCCGCGCTCGGCGATCGCCGCGACCGCGCCGCTCGCCTTCGCCTGCGCCAGGAAATCGTGCGCATCGAAGCGCTCGCCCTTCAACGCGACGAAGAGATCGCCGGGCTGCAACGTGCGCGTGTCGGTGTGGACGCGGGCGAGCGCGAGCGCGCCGTCGCCGACGATGCGCGACGACGGCAGCAGCGCGTGGGCCTGGGCGAGCGTCAGCATCGTCATTGCAGCATCCTCTGCTGCAGCGCGGCCTCGACCGCGGCGACGTCCGAATACGGATGCTTGACGCCGGCGACGTCCTGGTAGTCCTCGTGGCCCTTGCCGGCGACGAGGATCACGTCGCGCACGTCGGCATCGACGACCGCATGGCGGACCGCGTCGGCCCGGAACTCGATCACGTCGATCTCGTCGTGACCGACGACGCCGGCGAGGATCTGCGAAATGATGAAGTCCGGCGGCTCGTGGCGCGGGTTGTCGCTGGTCACGACCACGCGGTCGGCGAGCCGGCAAGCGATCGCGCCCATCAGCGGGCGCTTCGCGGCGTCGCGGTTGCCGCCGCAGCCGAACACGCACCAGAGCTTGCCGCCGCGCTCGTCAGCGAACGGGCGCAGCGCGGCGAGCGCCTTGTCGAGCGCGTCGGGCGTGTGCGCATAGTCGACGACGACCTGCGGGCCGGCCGCGCCGCTGCCGACCGGCTGCATCCGTCCCGGCACCGGCGTCAACGCGGCGCAGGCCGCGGCCGCATCGGCGAGCGCGTAGCCGCAGGCGCGCAGCACGCCGATCACGCCGAGCAGGTTCGAGACGTTGTATCGGCCGACCAGCGCGGTCCGGACCTCGGCCCGGTCGCCGCCCTCCTCGACCTCGAACGAAAGGCCGCCGACGCCGTGGCGGATCGCGCTGGCGCGCAGGCGCGCGTCGCGGCTGCAGGCGCAGGTCCAGAGGTCGAGGGCCGAGGTGCCGAGCTGTTCGGCGAGCTCGAGCCCTTGCAGATCGTCGATGTTGACGACCGCGACGCGCAGCCCGGGCCATTCGAAGAGCCGCGCCTTCGCGAGCCAGTACGTGCCCATGTCGCCGTGGTAGTCGAGATGGTCTTGCGTGAAATTCGTGAACAGCGCGATGTCGATCTTGGTCCCGGCGAGGCGATGCTCGGCGATGCCGATCGACGACGCCTCGATCGCCGCGGCCGCGAACCCGGCATCGACGAAGTCGTGCAGCGCACGCTGCAGCGCGACCGGATCGGGCGTCGTCATTCCGTCGGACGCGAGCGAAGCGGCTTGCGGGTGTGCGTCGACGGGCGGCTCGCCGATGCCGAGCGTGCCGACAATGCCGCAGCGCTGGCCGAGGCGGCCGAGCGCCTGCGCGATCCACCACGCGGTCGAGGTCTTGCCGTTGGTGCCGGTGCAGGCGACGACGCGCAGCCGCTCGCTCGGCGCACCCAAGAAGCGGCTCGCGATCGGGCCGGCGGCGGGCTTGAGGCCGTCGAACGCGGCGATCCGCGCGTCGTCGAAGCCGAAAGAGTCGACGCCGTCGCTGTCGACGAGAGACGCCGGCGCGCCGGCGCCGAGCGCGGGCCGGACATAGTCGCGCGCGTCGTGCGCATTACCGGCCCACGCGACGAACGCGTCGCCGGTCCGGAGCCTGCGGCTGTCGGTCGCGAGCGACGTCGCGCCGCGCGACGTGAGCCATGCCGCCGCATCGTCGACCGAGACCAGGCGCTGCAACGCCATCAGAAGCTCTCCACTTCGGCCGGGATCTCGTGCGCGACGATCTGCGGCTTGACGTCGAGATCGGGCTCGACGCCCATCATCCGCAGCGTCTGCTGCACGACCTGGCTGAACACCGGCGCGGCGACATCGCCGCCGAAATACTTGCCGTTCGTCGGCTCGTCGACCATCACCGCGACGATGATGCGCGGATTCCGGATCGGCGCCATGCCGACGAACCAGGCGCGGTATTTCTTCTGCGCGTAGCCCTTGCCTTCCTGCTTGTACGCGGTGCCGCTCTTGCCGCCGACCGAATAGCCCATCACCTGCGCCTTCGGCGCGGTTCCGCCCGGCAATGTCACGAGGCGCAGCATCTCGCGCACCGTCTGCGCGGTCTTCGCCGAGACGACGCGCACGCCGCTGACGGGCGTCCCGGGCGCGACCGCCGGGTTCTTCGTCATCGTCATCGGGATCAGCTCGCCGTCGTGCGCGAACACCGTGTAGGCATGGGCGATCTGGAACAGCGACGCCGACAGGCCGTAGCCGTAGCTCATCGTCGCCTGCTCGATCGGCCGCCAGCTCTTGTAGGGCCGCAGCCGCCCGGTGACGACGCCGGGAAAGCCGAGCTGCGGCTTCTGGCCGAAGCCGACCGCGCTGTACAGCTCCCACATCTCGCGCGGCTGGAACATCATCGCCATCCGCACCGCGCCGACGTTGCTCGATTTCTGGATCACTTCGGTGACGGTCAGGTCGCCGTGCGGATGCGAGTCGGTGATCAGCGAGCCGGTCAACATCATCCGGCCGGGCGCGGTCTGGATCACGGTCGTCGGCGTCACGCGCCGCGTCTCGAGCGCCCACGCGGCGACGAACGGCTTCATCGTCGAGCCGGGCTCGAACGTGTCGGTCAGCGCGCGGTTGCGCAGCTGCGCGCCGCTCAGGTTCTTCCGGTCGGCGGGCGAATAGCTCGGGAAGTTCGCGAGCGCGAGGATCTCGCCGGTCTGCGCGTCGAGCACGACGACGCTGCCGGCCTTGGCCTTGTTCTCGGCGACCGAATCGCGGATGCGCTGGTACGCGTAGAACTGGACCTTCGAGTCGACGGCGAGCTCGATGTCGCGACCGTCGACCGGCGCGACGCTGTCGCCGATGTCCTCGACGACGTGGCCGAAGCGGTCCTTGATCACGCGGCGCGTGCCGTCGCGGCCGGCGAGATCCTTCTGGAACGCGAGCTCGATGCCCTCCTGGCCGCGATCCTCGACGTTCGTGAAGCCGACGACATGCGCGGCGGCCTCGCCTTCCGGGTACTTGCGCTTGTATTCGCGCACCTGATGGATGCCCTTGACGCCGAGCGCGAGGACTTCCTTCGCGACCGACTCGTCGACCTGCCGCCGCAGCCAGACGAAATTCGGGTTGTCGTCGAGGCGTCCGGCGAGCTCGGTCGGCGTCATCCCGAGCAGCTTCGCGAGGCGCGCGCGCTGGGCCTTGTCGCCTTCGAGGTCCTTCGGAATCGCCCAGATCGACGGCGCCGGCACGCTCGACGCGAGGATCAGGCCGTTGCGGTCGACGATGCGGCCGCGGCT
>JBDTXV010000196.1:0-5168 GCA_040006015.1 Caldimonas sp. | reverse complement strand
GCGCTGCTGCGCGCGATCGAGCTGAACGGCGTGCAGGTCGACAACAACAAGGCCGCGTTCGAATGGGGCCGGCGCGCCGCGCACGACCTCGCGTCGGTGCAGGCGCTGCTGAAGCCGGCGCAGGTGATCGGGTTCGTCAGGAAGAGCGTCGACCTGGACGCGATGGTCGCGCAGCGGGTCGAGTTCCTGACCGCATACCAGAACCCGGCGTACGCGGCCGACTACAAGAGCTGCGTCGACAAGGTGCGCGCCGCCGAGGCGCCGCTCGGCACGAGGAAGCTCGCCGAAGCGGTCGCGCGCTATCTGTTCAAGCTGATGGCCTACAAGGACGAGTACGAGGTCGCGCGGCTGCACACCGAGACCGGCTTCCTCGACAAGATCGCGAGCCAGTTCGAGGGCGACTACAAGGTCCACTACCACCTCGCTCCGCCGGCGCTCGCGAAGCGCAACGCCGACGGCGAGCTCGTCAAGCAGAAGTTCGGCCCGTGGATGCACACGGCATTCAAGGTGCTCGCTCGGCTGAAGGGCTTGCGCGGCACCGCGTTCGATCCGTTCGGCCGCTCCGAGGAGCGCCGCACCGAACGCGCTCTGATCGGCGAATACCGTGCCTCGATCGACGAGGTCGTCGCAGCGCTGAACCCGTCGAACCTCGCGCTCGCGACCGAGATCGCACGGATTCCCGAAGAGATCCGCGGCTACGGCCACGTGAAGGAGCGCCATCTGCGTCTGGCGCGGCCGAAGTGGGACGCGCTGATGGCCGAGTGGCGCAGTGGCGGGCAGCGCCGGGCCGCGTGACCGCGGCGAAGAAACGGAAACGATCGGAGTTCCCGCGATGGCCGACGACGCGCCGAGCGAGCTGCTGAGCCGGCGCTATCAGATGTTCCCGCTGCTCGCGGACAGCGAGGTCGCGCGGATCCGCCGCTTCGGCAGCGTCCAGCGCTACGCGCGCGGCCAGCGCCTCTTCAAGGCCGGCGCGCCGGGCCCGGGGATGTTCGTCGTGCTCGCCGGCGTCGTCGCGGTCAGCCAGCGCGACGGCCTCGGCCACGTCGTCCCGATCGTGAACCAGGGACCGGGGCATTTCCTCGCCGAGGTCGGCACGCTGTCGGGACGGTCGTCGCTGGTCGACGGCGACGCGCTCGAAGACGTCGAAGCGCTGCTGATCCCGCCGGCGCAACTGCGCGCGCTGATCATCGCCGAGGCCGACCTCGGCGAGCGGCTCGTGCGAGCGCTGATCCTGCGCCGCGTCGCGCTGATCGAGGCCGGCGCGAGCGGGCCGGTGCTGATCGGGCAGCCCGACTCGGCCGACATGCTGCGCCTGCAGACCTTCCTGCGCCGCAACGGCCAGCCGCATCACGTGATCGATTCGAGCCACGATGCCGACGCGGCCGCGATGATGGAGCAGTACGGCGCCGCGGCCGCCGAGCCGCTCGCGGTCTGTCCCGATGGCTCGGTGCTGGTCAATCCTTCCGCCGATACGCTCGCGCGCTGCATCGGGATGGTCGACGCGCTCGATCACGACGAGCTCTTCGACGTCATCGTCGTCGGCGCCGGGCCGGCCGGCCTCGCGACCGCGGTTTATGCGGCCTCCGAAGGGCTGCATGTCGTCGTGCTCGATTGCCGCGCCTACGGCGGCCAGGCCGGCGCGAGTGCGCGGATCGAGAACTACCTCGGCTTTCCGACCGGCATCTCGGGCCAGGCGCTCGCCGGCCGCGCCTACGTGCAGGCGCAGAAGTTCGGCGCCGAGATGCTGATCCCGGCGCAGGCCGCGGCGCTCGACTGCACGCAAATGCAGCGCGGCGGCGAGCTTTCGATCGCGCTCGTCGACGGACGACGGCTGCGCTCGCGCACCGTCGTCGTCGCAAGCGGCGCGCGCTACCGGCGGCCGGCGGTCGCGCGCCTCGGCGAATTCGAAGGCCGCGGCATCTGGTACTGGGCTTCGGCGATCGAGGCGAAGATGTGCGCCGATTCGCATGTCGCGCTGGTCGGCGGCGGCAACTCGGCCGGCCAGGCCGCGGTGTTCCTCGCGCAGCATGCGGCGAAGGTCTCGATGCTGATCCGCGGGCCGAGCCTCGCGGCGAGCATGTCGCGCTACCTGATCGACCGGATCGAAGCGACGTCGAATATCGAGCTGAAGCCGCGCACCGAGATCACGCGCCTGCACGGCGACGCCGCGAGCGGGCTCGAGGCGGTGTCATGGCACGACCATGCGAACGGCGTCGACGAGGATCAGCCGATCCGCAACGTGTTCCTGTTCGTCGGCGCCGATCCCGAAACGCGCTGGCTCGACGGCTGCGGCGTCGAGGTCGACGCGCACGGCTTCGTGCGGACCGGCGGCGACACGGCGCGGCGCGACGATCGCAGAGCGCCGGCGCCGCTCGAATCGAGCGTGAACGGCGTGTTCGCGGTCGGAGACGTGCGTTCGGGCTCGGTCAAGCGCGTCGGCGGCGCGATCGGCGAAGGCGCGGCGGTCGTCGCGCAGATTCACCGGCACCTTGGGGCGCAGGCCGCTGCCGCGCAAGCGGCGGACGCCTAAAGCGTCCAGCGAGCAACGTCGATCAGGCCGGCAACGCGATCAGGTCGGTGCGACGGCGGGTCGGGCGTCCGGTGGCGGCGGCCGTGAGCCGGCGAAGCAGCGCGGCGACTTCGTTATCTGCCGACACGCTCGCCTTCGACGGCGCTGCCGCGACATTGAATCCCCACACCTCCAGCCACTGCTTCGTACCCATGATCGCCTCCTATGCATCAAAGATAGGCCCGGTCCGCAGGCGCCTCGATCAGGCGAACGACCGAACCGTTGTGGGACTCGCCCGAGCGCCGGATGCCCGACTTCGCCTACAACGGCGCGTCGTCCGACGCGGCGTGAAACGCGCTGTAACGCGGGCTGCGCGCATGCCGATTGCCGAGGGTTCGCAATGACTTCGCGATCCAGTCGATGACGCCCCATGTCCGGCGCGCGCGATCGTCTGCGCCGATCCGCACCGCTTCGCCCGGCCCCGTGACCGAAGCTGCCGCGCAGCCGTCGGCGATATGTGTCGGCACCGCCGGCTGGGCGATTCCGGGCCTGGTCGCCGATCGCTTCGGCGAAGCCGGCACGCAACTGCAGCGCTATGCGAACGCGCTGCGCTGCACCGAGATCAATTCGTCGTTCAGGCGCGAGCATCGCGCCGCGACCTATGCGCGCTGGGCCGCAGCGACGCCGCCCGGCTTCCGCTTCGCGGTCAAGCTGCCGCACCGGATCACGCACGAAGGCCGGCTCGAGCGCGTCGTCGCGCCGCTCGAGCGCTTTCTCGACGCGGTCGGCGAGCTCGGCGACCGTCTCGGCCCGCTGCTCGTGCAGCTGCCGCCGTCGCTCGCCTGCGCGCCGCGCATCGCGAGCACGTTCTTCGGCGTGCTGCGCCGCCGCTTCGACGGCGCGGTCGTCTGCGAGCCGCGCGATGCGAGCTGGTTCGACGATGCGGCCGAACGGATGCTGATCCGATACCGCATCGGCCGCGTCGCCGCCGACCCGGCACGCGTGCCCGCCGCCGCGCGGCCGGGCGGCTGGCTCGGCGATTCATCGAAGCGCGGCGTCGCGTACTTCCGCTGGCACGGCTCGCCTCGCGTCTACTGGTCGAGCTACGGCGCCGAGCGGATCGGGCAATGGGCCGCCGACGTGCAGGACTGCGCCGAGCGCTCCGACTGCTGGTGCATCTTCGACAACACCGCGTCCGGCGCCGCGGCGCCGAACGCGCTCGAGCTCGTCGCGGAACTGGCGCGCCGCCGGTAGCCGCCTCGAACGCGCCGCGCCCCGATGCGACCGTCGATCGGTGCCGCGCTGCGCCGGCCATATCATTTCGCGGCGGCCGTGCGCACGGCGACGGTCCGCCCGGACAAAGGCATGCGACGTTCCGTCCTGATCGTTTCACTGATCCTCGCGACGCAGGTGGATTGCGCGCTCGCCTGCTCGCCGGCACCGGGGTGGACTCCGCCGACACCGGCCAGCGCCTACGCCGAAGCCGAGGTCGTGATCCATGCGCAGGTCCTTGCGCAGCAATCCGATCCGCCTGCGCAGAGCACACGCGCGAAGATCAGGACGCTGAAGGTGCTGAAAGGATCGTTCGGCGGCGACAGCGTCGAAACCGCGGCCGCATCACTGTGCGGAATCGACTCGTTCGTGACCGGGCAGCAGTACGTCTTCTTCTTCTCCAGGAGCGGCCAATGGTTCGTCAGCAACCTGCTGCAGCCCCGGGGATACACGACGGAGCAGTTGCTGCAGGCGATCGGGCAGGTGCGTTGAAGTGTGCGAGCTCGTCGAAACCGCGAAGACCGGCTGCCGGGACATACTGCACAGGCACGCGAGCGGGCCGCTGATGGCAGAGCAGGGCGAAAAGAAACGGCAGGCCGCGCTTCGTCCGATCGAGCGCCGGGGCCGGAAATGAACGGAGACCACCCGATGAAGACACGCAAGGTCGCGATCGTCACAGGCTCTGCAACCGGCGTCGGCGCCGCGACCGCGCTCGCGCTCGCCGCGCGCGGCTACGACCTGCTGATCAACTACTCGAAGAGCGAGACCGAGGCCGCGGCGTCGGCGACCGCCTGCCGGAACGTGGGCGCCGACGCGCTGCCGGTGCGCGGCGACGTCTCCGACGACGCCGACTGCAAGGCGATCGTCGCATCCGCGGTCGAGCGCTGGGGCCGCCTCGATGCGCTGGTCAACAACGCCGGCGTCACGAGCTTCGCCGGCGCAGCGAACTGGGACGCGATCGATGCGCAGACGTTCCAGCGCGTCGTCGGCGTCAATGCGCTCGGCGCGTTCCAGATGATCCGCGCGTGCGCGCCGCATCTGAAGGCGGCGTGCGGCTCGATCGTCAACGTCTCGTCGATCGCCGGCGCGCTCGGCATCGGCTCGTCCGTCGCCTACATCGCGTCGAAAGGCGCGCTGAACTCGATGACGCTGTACTTCGCGCGCGCGATGGCGCCCGAGGTCCGCGTCAACGCGGTCTGTCCGGGCCTGATCTCGACGCGCTGGTTCGTCGACGGCATCGGCCAGGAAGGCTACGAGAAGGTCAAGGCGGGATACGAAGGCAACGCGCCGCTCGGCAAGGCCTGCACGCCGGAGGACGTCGCCGACGCAGTGCTGTGGCTGGTCGACGGCGCGCGCACCGTGACCGGCGAGCTGCTGCTGCTCG
>JBDTXV010000195.1:0-5182 GCA_040006015.1 Caldimonas sp. | reverse complement strand
GCAGCGCCTCGCCGGCGACCAGCATGATCGACAGCGCGATCGTCGCCTCCACCGGCGGCGACCGCAGCGCCAGCCAGCCGAGCGCGCTGCTCGCCAGCGTCAGGCTGTGCGCCGCGGTGAACGCGGTGATCGTCCACATCAGGCGTCGGTTGAAGCCGACCAGGAACAGGAGGCCGATCACGAACAGCAGGTGATCGATGCCGCCGAGGATGTGCTCGATACCGAGCACCGTGTACGCCGAGGCGATCTCGCCGATCCCGCGCCGGTCGTCGGCCGCGCCGTACAGATGCACCGTCGGCTGACCCGCGGTCACCGTGTAGACCCTCGACTGGCCATCCAGCCAGAAGACCTTGGCGAGCACCGCCGAGTAGCGCTTGCCGACGCCCTCGACCGAGAGCGTGCCCTGCAGTCCCCCCGGGCCGCAGTGCAGCATGTTGGTGTCGGCGCGGCAGCCCTCGGGCCAGACGGGAGTCAGGTCGTCGGCGGCAGCGCGCTTCTCGCTCGCGGTCCACATCCACAGGAATTCGCCGCGCGAGGTCTCTCGCAATTGCATCTCGGCCATGCTCAGCTCGTGCGCGCCGAGGCCGCCGCCCAGCAGCGTCAGCAGGGCGAGCAAGGTCGCATTCACGAAGCGGCTCATTGCGCCGCCGCTTCGATCTTCACGGTGTACTTGCGCGCCAGCACGCGCACCGCGGCGCTGCGCTGTTCGGCCAGCGTCGCATCGGTCCAGTCCTGAAGCACGACGCCGCGCAGCGCCTCGAACGATGCCGGCCGGGCCTGCGTGATCGCGTCGAGCCGGATCGCGCGCCAGCGGTGCTTCGTCTGCAGCGCCCGCCACTCGCCGGGTGCTGAGCGCTCCAGCGCGTCCGCGAACTCTGATCCGTAGCCTTGCACGAGGTTCGCGTGCGGCCGGCCCTTGAAGACCCGCAATCCGGCCTTCGCATCGCCGGGCGCGCCGGTGTTCAGCGCCAGCGCGAACGCACGCACCGCGGCTTCCGATGTGTCGTCGGCAAGCGCCGCTTCCTGGAAATCGAAACGGACCGGCTCGTCGTACTTCGCGCGATGCGATTCGAACCAGCGGCGCAGTGACGCATCGTCGAACGCCGGCAGCTTGACGCTCGCGTCGATCACGCTCAGCGCCTTGAAGATCACGCGCTCGCGAATCGCGGTGTCGCCCTTGTCGACCTGCAGCGCGAGGCCTTCGCGATACAGCACCTCGTTGTTGAGCCAGACGCCGCGCAGCGCGCTCAGCTCCGCGACGCTCGGTTCGTGGCCGCGGGAGGCCCTGAAGAGCTGCTTCGCGTCGTTGTCGACCTCGGCGCCGACGACGATCGTGCGCGGATCGTCGGCCCGGCTGACCAGCACATGGTCGACGCCGAACAACAGCGCGCCGAGCACGACGAAATGCACCAGCGGCTCGCGCAGCCACGCGGGGCGAGGAAGCGGCGGACGAAAGACGGAAAGGCGCCGGTTGGCGAAGCTCGGTGCGGTTGTCGACATGTCTGTGCGGGCGTTCAGTTGTGCGAGGGCTCAACGAGAAGGGCGCCGCGCGATCCCGCGCGGCGCCCGAGGGACGACGACCGGGTCTCTACTTGACTCCGGCCACCTTCGTGGAGCCGCTCACCTCGACGTAGATCGGGTTGCTGTAGAACCAGAGATCCGACCACGCGGCGACGTCGTAGGCGACGTACTTGACGCCGTTGACGGTCGGCAGGTGGTTCGGGCAGGCATCGATCGGCGCCGAGCCGGCCGGGTACGGCGTGCCGCTCGCCGGCACGTTCTTGCCGCCGCTCGTCGTGCACGGCAACTTCAGCGTGCCCGGGTTCGCCGGCTTGGCCGCGGTCGCGACGGCATCCGAAACCGTCGTCGTCGCGTTGGTGTGCAGGTCCGAAAGCGGGTTGCCGTTGGCATCGGTCTCGTAAGGCACATTCGCCGGCATGTTGGTGCCGCGCAGGCGGACGTACTGTGACTTCGAGACCGCAGGAATGCGATAGGTCATCTTCAACAGCGCGCTGTTGTCGATGCTCGAGTAGACGCTCTCCCAATGGCTCGCGCCGTCGCCGCTGAAGGTCTTGATGACCGCGGCGCTGGTGTTCTTCGCTGCGGCCGGAACGGCGCTCAGCGCGGAAGTCGTTCCGTCGGCCTTCAACCAGTCGCGCGGCCACTCGCCGGCATAGTCGGTTGCACCCGGCGTCCGATAGCCGGCGACCATACCGCGGATCAGGTCGATGTGGTCGAGCACAGGAGCGTTGATCGGTTGATGGATGCCGACCTGCAGCAGCGACGGATTCGGAAAGCTGTACGGCGAGTTGTTCGTCCCGGCCGGGTCGCGCACGACGACGGTCACAACGATTTCGGCGCCCGGCTGCACGACGAGCTTCTCGCCCATCGTCGCGCAGCGCGGCGTTTCGACATCGGTGTTGTTGGTCGCGGCGTTCACCGCGTGCGCTTCGGCCGAGGCGTCCGGACGGAAGCCGCCGCCGCCCTTGTACGACGCGCAGGCGACGAAGGCCAACCGGTCGATCAGCTGGCCGCTGGCGGCCCAGTTGTTGCCGGTGCGCAGGCCGTCGACGATCGTCTGCGGGCGCAGCTTGTCGTCGCCGTTGCGCACCATCGTGTAATTTCGCTGGTATTCGCCGGGCTGGAAGTCCTGGGTCGAGCGGCGATCGTCAGGGCCGAAGCTGCCGCGGTTGTGCCAGTCCGAGCTCGCGAAGAACCAGAAGTTGCGACCTTCGCCGAGCAGCGCATCCCAGACGCCGCCGACCTGCGCACCGTAGACACCGGTGCCGCCGTAGGTCGTGCCGCCGACCGAGTCGACCAGCACGCCGCCGAAATTGTTGCGCTTCGGAAAATATTCGCCGCGCTCGCTCGACGCGCCGTGTCCCGGTTGCGTTTCGAAACCGAACGCGACGGTCGGCGCCGCGTTGTTGAAGTTGCGCAGATGCTCGACGTTGTAGCCGTTGTTGCCGTCCGGGTTGAACGGTCCGGCGCGCTCGAGGTGCGCCGGAACGTAGTAGCTGCCGGTCGTGTGCTTCTCCTTCATCCACTTGACCGCCTCCATCGTCTTCTGATGGCCGCGCGTGCCGACCCCGGTGCCGCTGGACGGGATGATCAGCTTTTGCGCCGTCGCGTTCCAGTCCGGATCGGCGGCATTCGCGCTGCCGGAGACCGCACAGTTCCAGTTGTTGCCGGTGCCCGTCAGCAGGCTGTTGCCGCGGCTCGTGTCGGTGTCGCCGCGATCGAAGCAGTACGACCATTGCGCGATCGCGGTCGCATTGCCGAGCGGGGTGTAGCGCGCGGTCAGCGGACCCGGTGTCGTCGGCAGCGTCGCGATGTCGAGTGCGAGCGGCATCTGCCCGGTGATCACCGACATCGACGAGTGTTCGTGCCCGGCGACGACGGACTCGAGGCCGACGAACAACGGCACGCCGTTGTTCGCGGAAAGGTACTCGAGCACCGGGTACTGGTACTCCTGCAGCGACTGCCAGCGCCACATGTTCGGATTGTTCGCCGGCCCGCTGAGCGTGCCCTTGACGTTGCTGACGCCGATGCTCGTGGCCCAGGTCGTCGTCGGACCCGTGCCGGCGATGTACGGGTAGGCCGGAGTCGTCAGCGTTTCGTCTTCGACGAGCGTGCAGTTGCGGTTGCCGTTGCCGCCGTGGCCGGCCTGCACGAACCAGTCGAGGCCCCAGCCGTCGTTGCCTTTGCCGGTCGCTTTCTTGACCAGCTTCTGCATCGAGATCGTGCCGTCCGAGCACGTTGTGTGGTTGTGGAAGTCGCCGGCGACGTACTGGCCCGCCGTCTTGCCGGCAGCCGTCGCGAGCATCGGTGCGGTGGTCATGCCGAAGGCGCCTAGCGCCGCGACCGCGGCGAGGGCGATCGGGTTCTTCGTGAACGTGTTCTTCATTGAGTTGCTCCGGGGAGTCGATCAGTTGGGACCTGCGTGAGGCGTTCCTGTCGCTTCGTCTCATCGCTCGCGTCGAATGCTAGGGATGCAAGGTGACCGTTCGATGACGCAGACGGTGTCGTGCGGATCGTCGATCCGCAATGCATGCCCCGTCGCCATGCTCGAGGCCGCGCCAGCGGGATCGAAACTCTCGACGCGTGGCGAAACCGCTACGTCACCGGCGCGTCACGGGCCGTTCAAGTCACTGTCATACGCGTCATCGACGATGCGCTAAATCGATCGGAGTCCCCCAATGAATCGTCTGCTGATGCCGGAAGCCCCCGCCTCAAGGACGCGACACGCATCTCCGGCCGCACCTGCCGAACAGATCTTCGACGTGCACTGGGCCCGGGACGAAAGCGAGGTGCGCGAGGCGCAACGGCTGCGCTATCGCGTCTTCGCTGACGAGATGGGCGCGCGCCTGGCCCCGTTTCCGGGTGCATTGCCGAGGCACGACGTCGACCGGTTCGATGCCTATTGCGAGCATCTCCTCATCCGTACGCTCGAGCCTGCCGGCGAGGTCGTGGGCACATACCGCGTGCTGACGCCCGGCGCGGCGCGGCGCGCCGGCGGCCTCTACAGCGAGACCGAATTCGACCTGGCGCGCGTGAAGCCCCTCCTCGGCCGCGCCGTCGAGCTCGGCCGTTCTTGCGTGCATCACGGATGGCGATCGGGCGGCGTGGTGATGGCGCTTTGGGCCGCGCTCGGCGACTTCATGCTGCACCACGGTCTTGACACCATGATCGGCTGTGCCAGCGTCGCGATGCGCGATGAAGGTCACGCCGCAGCCAGCCTTTGGCGCCGGCTACGCGAGACGCACCTCGCACCACCCGAGTGGCAGGTCGTCCCGCGCCATCCTCTGCCGGTCGCCTCGCTGCGACAGGACCTGGAGCCCGAGGTGCCGGCACTTCTGAAGGGCTACCTGCGCTGCGGCGCCATGGTCCTGGGCCCGCCTGCCTGGGATCCGGACTTCAACACGGCCGACCTGCCGTTGCTGATGCGCTTCGCCGACTTGCCGGCGCGCTATCGCAAGCACTTTCTCGGAAACTGATTCCCGCGGGCGAAGCCCGCGCGAGCAGACATCGTCGATGCCGCCAACATGCTCTCCAGCGCCTGAGGGATATTCGTTGTGAAGCACCGATTGCGCCTGCGGGCGTGCCGGCGCGTACTGGGTAGTTCGGTCCACGTGCTGCACGGCGTGGCAATTTGCAAATTCTGGCTGCCGTCGCTCGATTC
>JBDTXV010000194.1:0-5211 GCA_040006015.1 Caldimonas sp. | reverse complement strand
CGACTACGTGCTGAACGGCGTCAAGCAGTTCATCACCAGCGGCCGGAACGGCGATGTCGCGATCGTGATGGCGGTCACCGACCGCAGCGCCGGCAAGAAGGGGATCAGCGCGTTCGTCGTGCCGACGAAGAGCGCCGGCTACCACGTCGATCGCATCGAAGACAAGCTCGGCCAGCATGCGAGTGACACCGCCCAGGTCCGCTTCGAGAACTGTCGCGTGCCGGCCGCGAATCTGCTCGGCGACGAAGGCCAGGGCTTGAAGATCGCGCTGTCGGGGCTCGAAGGCGGGCGCATCGGCATCGGTGCGCAGGCGATCGGAATGGCGCGCGCCGCGTTCGACGCCGCGCTGCGCTACGCGAAGGAACGGGTCGCGTTCGGCAAGCCGATCTTCGAGCATCAGGCGCTGCAGTTTCGCCTCGCCGATATGGCGACGCAGATCGAGGCCGCGCGCCAGCTCGTCCATCACGCCGCGAGCCTGAAGGACGCCGGCGTGCCGTGCCTGAAGGAAGCCGCGATGGGCAAGCTCTTCGCGAGCGAGATGGCCGAGCGCGTCTGCAGCGACGCGATCCAGATCCACGGCGGCTACGGCTATGTCAGCGACTTTCCCGTCGAGCGCATCTACCGCGACGTGCGCGTCTGCCAGATCTACGAAGGCACCTCCGACGTGCAGAAGATCCTGATCGGGCGCGCGCTGGGCTAGCGCGGACAGCGTCGATGAACGAGCGCCAGGCCCGCGAAGTCACGCTGCTGGAAGCCTTCGAGACGGCGCAGCCGTCCAGCCCGAGCTGGGGCGACGAGGACCGGCGCTGGGCCGATCGGGTCGCGCTCGAGGCTGTCGGCAGCACCGCGCCGGCGCCCCTGTTCATCGCCGAGCGCGCGCGCCATGCGATCCATCGGCTGCTGCCCCGCGAGCGGGTTGCGGCGCGCTGGCTGCAGCGCCCGACACGGCTCGGCGCCTGGGTCGCAACGATCGTCGTGGTCGCCGTGGTGCTCGGCTTGCTCGCCGATCCGATCGGCGGCTCGCAACGCATCAACCTGCTTACCCCGCCGTTCTGGGGGTTGCTGCTGTGGAACGTCGTCGTCTATGGCCTGCTGATCTTCACCGCGTTGGCTTCGATCGTCCGCCGCCGACCGCCGAAGCAGGGGCCATTGCGTCGCGCCGCGGCGGCGCTGCTGCGGGTCGGCCAGCGCATGGTCGCGCCGGCCGCCGGTTCTTCGGTCCGCCGCGCGATCGAGGCCTCGATGCGTGTCGCGCGTCCGACGTCCGCCACGGGCGCGGCGCGCAGCGCAGCGATCGCTCCGCTGGCCGGTTTCGCCACGCTCTGGAGCCGCCGCACCGTGGGCCTCGCTTCGCTGCGCGCGCAGACGTTCCTGCACGCCGGCGCCGCGGCGCTCGCGGCCGGACTGATCGCCAGCCTGTACCTGCGTGGGCTGCTGCTCGATTACCGGGTCGGCTGGGAGAGCACCTTTCTGTCGGCGCCGACGGTGCACGCCGCGCTTGCGACCGCGCTCGCTCCGGCTGCCGCGCTCGCGCACGTCGCCTTGCCCGACGAAGCCGCGTTCGCGGCGCTGCAAACCCTGCCCGACGGCCGCAGCGCGGGCGCACCGGCAGCGCTCTGGATCCACCTGCTCGCGATCACGATGGCGCTCGTCGTCGTCTTGCCGCGCATCGCGCTGGCGCTCGGCTGTGCCGCGCGGCTGGATTGGCTCGGACGGCGCTTCGCGCTGCCTTGGGACGAGCCGTACTTTCAGCGCCTCGCGCGCCTGCAGCGCGGTGCGGCCGCGGAGGTCGATGTCTTCCCGTATGCGCACACGCCGACGCCGCAGGCCGCGCTAGGCCTGCATGCGCTCGTGAGCGAAGCGTTCGGCCCGAAGGCGAGCGTGCGCATCGCGCCGACGATCGCGTTCGGTGCGGAAGACGACGCCGCGGTGGGGGTCGTGCCGGCCTCGAGCGCGACCCATGTGCTGATGCTCTGCGACCTCGGCGCGACGCCGGAATTCGAAACTCACGGACGCTGTGCGAACCAGCTCGCCCGGAGCTTGCCCCCCGGTGCGGTGTTCGCGCTGCTGCTCGACGAATCGTCGTTCCGACGCCGTTTCGCCGGGCTGCGCGAGCGCCTGCTGCAGCGGCGCGCGGCCTGGAGCGATCTCGCTGCGCGCAGCGGCGGCAAAGCGGCATTCGCCGACCTCGAAGCGCCGCTCGACCCCGACGTCGTCGCCGCATTGCACGCGTCTTTCGCCGAGGCGCCGGCGCAAAGTCCGACCGGGCTTTCGGCCGGTCCGCGGGTGCCGCAGGCATGACTGAACCGGAAATCATCGCGCTGAGCCTCGTCTCCCACACCAACGTGGGCAAGACGACGCTCGCGCGCACGCTGCTCGCGCGCGACATCGGCGAGGTGCGCGACGTGCCGCACGTGACCGAATTCGCCGAAGTCCACACGATGCTGAAGACGCCGGCCGGCGACCAGCTGCAGCTCTGGGACACGCCCGGCTTCGGCGACAGCGTGCGGCTGATACGGCGGCTGCGCCAGTCCGCCAATCCGATCGGCTGGTTCATCGGCGAGGTCTGGGACCGCTGGCGCGACCGGCCGTTCTGGGCTGCCCAGCAGGCGCTGAAGAACGTTCGTGACGAAGCCGATGTCCTGCTCTATGTCGTCAGCGCCGCCGAAACACCGGAGGCGGCTGGGTATGTCGCCCCCGAGATGGAGCTGCTGGCCTGGACCGGCAAGCCGGTGGTCGTGCTGCTGAACCAGCTCGGATCGCCGGGCGGTGCCGCGGATGCCGACGTCGAGCGCTGGCGCCGCCACGTCGGCGCGCTGGCGCCGCGTGCGATGGTTCTGTCGTTCGACGCGTTTGCGCGCTGCTGGGTGCAGGAGGTCGTGCTGCTCGAAGCGATCGCTGCGGCGCTCGACAGTCCTGAACGACGTGCCGCGATGGAGCGCCTGATCGCGGCATGGCGGGCCGCCCGCCTCGCCGACTTCGATGCGGCGATGGCGATCCTCGCCGATAGCATCGCCCGCATCGCGTCGGCCCGCGAAATGATCGACGAGGGAGCGAGCCTGATGGCGCGGTTGCGCGGCGTCGGCGCGACGATAGGCCTCGGCCGGGGTGGGGCCGACGATCCCGGCACAGCGGCACAGACGCGTCTCGCCGCCCACTTGACCGCCGAGGTGCGCGAAGCCACGTCGGCGCTGATCCGGCTGCACCGGCTCGACGGGGCGTCGGAGGCGGAGATTCTCGAGGCGGTTCAGGTCGAGCTGCATCAGAAAGTCGACGCAGGCTGGGCCGCGATCTGGGGCGGCGCGGTCAGCGGTGCGCTCGCCGGCCTCTCGGCCGACGTGCTGGCAGGCGGGCTGACGTTCGGCGGCGGCCTGCTGGCGGGCGGCGTCCTTGGCGCGCTCGGCGCGGCCGGGCTGGCGCATGGCGTCAACAAGGTGCGCGGAACCGATCGCTCGTGGCTGGCCTGGAACGGAGATGCCTTGCAACAGATCCTCGAGGCGCAGTTGTTGCGTTATCTCGCGGTCGCCCATTTCGGCCGCGGTCGCGGCGCCTGGTCGGATGACGCTGCGCCGGCGCACTGGCCAGCTGTCGTGCACGCGGCCCTCGAGCCGCATCGCGCCACGCTCGAGTCGCTGTGGCACGAGCGTGGCTCGTCCGAGCCGAGCGGTGAATTGCGCGAGGGGACGCGCGAGGTCGTCGGCGAGACCGTGCGGACGGTGATCCGCGAGGTCCTCGGACGCCTCTATCCGCGGGCCGTGCGCGCCTTCGAGCCGGCACCGGCCGCCGAGGCTGGGGAAAGCGCGCAGCCGTCGCGGCTGTCGTCGCGTTAGCCTTCATCCGCATGGACGTACCGCACCGTTCGCTCGATTTCTATTTCGACTTCTCGTCGCCGTATTCGTACATCGCGTCCGAATGGGTCGAGGCGCTCGCGGCGCGGCACGGCCGCACCGTGAACTGGAAGGCGATCCTGCTCGGCGCGACGTTCCAGGCCGCCGAGCTGAAGAGCCCGGTCAGCCATCCGCTGAAGCGCGAATACTCGCTGCTCGATTTCGAGCGCTCGGCGCGCCATGCCGGCGTGCCGCTGAAGATCCCCGAGAAGTTTCCGATTCCGACGCAGAACGCCGCGCGCATCTTCTGGTGGCTACAGGGCCGCGGCGACCTGACCGCGAGCCATTGGGCCCGGCATTGCCTGCGCGCGCTGTTCGCGCGCGGCGTCGACCTCAGCGACAACGCCGCGCTGAAATCGCTGTGCGCCGAATTCGGCCTCGATGCCGACGAGGCCGAGGCGATCTGGAACGACCCGCAGTGGAAGGCGCGGCTGAAGGCCGCGAACGACGCGGCGATCGCGCTCGGCGTCTTCGGCGCGCCGTTCTTCATCATCGACGGCGAACCGTTCTGGGGCAACGACCGGCGGCCGCAGATCGAGCGCTGGCTCGAGAAGGGGCCGTTTTGAAGCGTGCCTGCCCATTCGCGCCGTCGCGCGCCGCCGCGATGCATGCGCTCGGCCGGACCGAACGCGATCTGTTCGGCGCCTGAGCGCCTCGAAGGAATCCATGCCCGTCATCGCCTCCAAGCTCGCCCCGCGCTCCGAAGACTTCAAGGCCAACGCCGCGGCGATGCGAACGCGGGTCGCCGACCTCGACGCGAAGCTCGCGCAGGTCGCGCAGGGCGGCGGCGACGCGGCACGCTCGAAGCACATCGCGCGCGGCAAGCTGCTGCCGCGCGAGCGGGTCGAGATGCTGCTCGATCCGGACGCGCCGTTCCTCGAGCTCGCGCCGCTCGCCGCGCTCGGCATGTACCCGGAGAAGGACGGCCGCGACGCGGCGCCGGGAGCCGGGCTGATCGCCGGGATCGGCAGAGTCGCCGGCGTCGAGTGCATGGTCGTCTGCAACGACGCGACCGTGAAGGGCGGCACCTACTACCCGATGACGGTCAAGAAGCATCTGCGCGCGCAGGAGATCGCGATCCAGAACCGGCTGCCGTGCATCTATCTCGTCGACTCGGGCGGTGCGAACCTGCCGAACCAGGACGACGTGTTCCCCGACCGCGAGCACTTCGGCCGCATCTTCTACAACCAGGCGCAGATGAGCGCGCAGGGCATCGCGCAGATCGCGGTCGTGATGGGCTCGTGCACCGCAGGCGGCGCCTACATGCCTGCGATGAGCGACGAGTCGATCATCGTGAAGAACCAGGGCACGATCTTCCTCGCCG